>JASHVV010000328.1 GCA_030044385.1 Gammaproteobacteria bacterium | reverse complement strand
AATTCGTGCTGGCGCACCCGGGCGAGAATGACGGCTACCTGATCAAGGCCCCGCTGCATCCCGCCGCCGCCGAGGCAGCGAGACTGGCGCAGGTGAGCTGCGACCCGCGCGCCTCGAAGACGTGCGCGGATGCGTGGTACGGCGGCTATCGCCTTACGGGCAAGTTCTATCGCGGCGATCGGGCCATGCGTGAGTCGGGCTTCGACGTCTCCTTCTCCTTCGGCCCCTTCAGCGGCTCGACCACCGATTACGCACCGGTGGGGCTGAACAGCCTGCTGTACCGCTATGCGCTCGACCTGCGGGCCCTCGCGCGGCGCCTGGGGCTCGCGCCCGATGCACAGCGCTGGGCGCAGGCCGCCGCGGCCCGCAGGCAGGCCATCAACACGTATCTGTGGAATCCGGCGCTGGGTCTTTACACCAACTATGACTTCGTGACCGGCAAGCGCTCGTATTACCCCTTCATCACCACGTTCTATCCGCTGTGGGCCGGCGCGGCCCCGAGACTTCGGGCGCAGGCGGTGCGCGACAACCTGCCGCTGTTCGAGAGGCAGGGGGGCCTGCAGACCAGCGACTATGCGAGCGGCGCGCAGTGGGATGCGCCATTCGGCTGGGCCCCGACCAACTGGCTGGCCGTGTCGGGGTTGGAGGCCTACGGATACGACGCCGACGCGCGCCGCATCGCCGGTGAATTCACCGCCACCGTCGACCGCGGCCTGGCCCATGACGGCACGATTCGCGAAAAATACGACATGGCGACCGGTTCCGCCGATGTGAAGATCACTGCGGGATACACGCAGAACGTCATAGGCTTCGGCTGGACCAACGCGGTGTACCTGAAGCTCGAGCAGCTGCTCCGATAGAGCGCTCGAGCACGCGCGGCATAAAAACCCACGGGTACCGCTCTCGAGACGCCGGGTTGGAGCGCATCATCGCGGGCACAGTCCAAGGTCAACGGGGGATTTGATCATGCGCATCGCCGCCGCACTGCTGTCGGCATCGCTAGCTCTCTGGGGGAACGCAGCCGCGGTTCCGTCCGGATCGACGCCCAACATCTCCGGCACGTGGCAAGGCACGCTGCAGGATCCTGCAGGCAATCTGAGGATGGTCTTTCAGATCTCGCGGGACGCGGGAGCCTGGAAGGCAACGATGTACAGCATCGACGAGATGCCGGATCAGTTTCCTGCCGCGGCGGTGTCGCTGAGCGGGTCGAAGTTGAGGATACGGGTCGATTTGTGGCATGCGACCTACGAGGGAACGGTCAGCGCCGACGGCTCCTTCATCAGCGGCACGTGGACCCAAGGCTCACCGGCGCCGCTCGACCTGCGACGCGCAACCCGGGCTACAGCATGGCCCTTGTACGACAGCGCCCATAAGGTGCGGTTCGTCACGGTGGACCACGATGTGAAGCTGGAGGTGCTCGATTGGGGCGGCACCGGGCGCCCGGTGATCTTGCTCTCTGGGCTGGGAAACACGGCGCATGTCTTCGACAGGTTCGCACCTAAACTCACGGCCTGGTACCACGTCTATGGAATCACCCGTCGGGGATTCGGTGCTTCCAGTGCGCCCGCCACGGGTTATTCGGCGGATCGGCTCGGCCAGGACGTGCTCGCGGTGATGCATGCGCTCGAGATCGACCGGCCGGTACTCATCGGCCATTCGATCGCGGGCGAGGAGCTCAGCTACATCGGATCCCGGTACCCGCGTAGTGTCGCCGGCCTGGTCTACCTGGAAGCGGGCTATGGCTTCGCCTTCAGCGACGAGCCGAAGGATGTGGACGTTCCATTCATCCTTCCGGCCACCGACCTCTACTTGGATGCCGCCGACTTTCGGCGCAAGGTCACACATATCCTTTTTACGGGCGACAGCCGGACGCGCATCGCGATGATCGACGAGCTGCTCGACACCGACCTGCCGCAGCTCCGGAAGGATCTGCAAACTCAGCGGCGTGACCTGCAGGCGATGGGGTCGGACTTGCCGCAGTTCACACCGATCGAGCAGGCCATCCTGACCGGCATGTACAGGTTCACCAAGGTGAGCGCTCCGATTCTCGCCATCTACGCCGACCCGCATGCGGGGCTGTCAGCGCGCAAGGGCACGAGCAGGGCCGAGGCGGAAGCGCAGGATGAGGCGGCGGTCGAAGCGCAGATTGCCGCGTTGAGACGCGATGACCCGTCAGCGCGGATCGTGCGTCTGCCCAACGCCAATCACTACGTATTCATATCGAACGAAGCGGCGGTGTTGAGGGACGTGCATGCATTCATCGATACGTTGCCTGCGTCCGCCCAAGGGCGACCGACGGGTTAGCGGGTATCAGTCGTTCGGGAAATTCAGCTCCCGCAGGATCGCCTGAAAGCGCGGCTCCGGGCGCAGCGGATCCAGGAGTGGATCGGTCTTCAGACCCTCCAGGCCTGGGTCGCGCAAGCGCATCGCGGTGTCGAGCCATTCGAGTGCCTTGGCGCGATCGCCCCACTGGGCGTAGATGGTGGCGTACTGATAGGCGGCGGAATCCCCAAGTGACGCCTGCATTTTCGCAAACTGGGCTTGCGCATCGGCGTGCCGGCCGAGCTTCTCGTACACCACCGCCAGGCACTGCTGACTGGTCCAGAAGTCGCGCTGGCTCTCGCACGCGGCGCGTGCCCCCGCGAGATCCCCCAACCCGAGGAGCGCCAATCCGCGCTCCCCGTAGGCCACCTTGGATGCGGGATTGAGGCTGATGGCTGCGGCGAAAGCGGCTGCCGCCTCGTCGTATCGCCGGGCCGCATAGAGGACAAAGCCGAGGTTGTAGCGGGTTGGGACCGAGAGCGGGTCCAGCATGGCCGCACGGCGCGCTGCGGCAATGGCCGCATCGAAGCGCCCCATATAGGCGGCAAACAGGCCGCTGGCGCGAAGAACCTGTGCATCACCCGGCGCGAGCGCTACCGCCCGCTCGTATTCGTCGTTCGCTTGCGCAAAGTCCTGTGTTCTATTCTCGAAGACGGACGCAAGCGCCAGGTGCGCCTGCGCCAGCTCCGGGGCGAGCGCAATGGCCCGCCGGGCGTCTGCTTCCGCCTCGTTGAAGCTCTCGGGCCTCGTAGCCCGAGTCGCCACCTCTCCAGCGTAGAGCGCGAAGGCGGCCGATCGGCCGGCGAACGCGAGGGCGTAGCTCGGGTCGAGGTGGATCGCCTCGGTGTAGGCGGCGATCGCGGCGGGTAGATCTCTGGAGGGGTCGCCTAATGATCGAAACGTCTTCGAGGCGCGCAAATAGGCGTCCAAGGCGGCAGGATCGTGCGTGCCGCCGAGCTCGATCTTCGCCACGACATCGCCGAGGAGTGTGACCTTGAGGACATCGGCGACCGCGGTGGCGATCTCGGTCTGCACCTGCAGCACATCCCTCAGATTCCGGTCATAGCTCTTCGACCACACCTCGAATCCCGTGACCGCGTTGATGAGCTGGACGGTGATGCGCACGGTGTCGCCCGAGCGGCGCACGCTCCCTTCGAGGATGGCTCCGACGTCGAGCTTGCGAGCGATCGCGCCAAGGTCGGTGTCCGTGCCCTGGAAGGAAAAGGCCGATGTCCGGCCGGAGACCTGGAGACCGTTGATCGCCGTCAGTGAGTTGAGGATCTCCTCAGTGAGCCCCTCGGAGAAGTACTCCTGATCCTTGTCGCCGCTCAAATTCACGAGCGGCAGCACCGCGATCGAGTGCGGCGGTGGGGTGAAGGCGGCAGGCGCCGGCGCAGCGTGGACGGCCACCGTCGATGATGACACCGAGGGCTTCGAGATCCAGGGCCTGCCCATGCCGAGATACACCGCAACGCCCAAGATCACCGCGGCAGCTACCAACGGCAGGCCGCGCTTGGACCAAGACGCCAAGACCAACTCCCTCGCTGGAGGTGTTGCGGCTGGCCGAAGGCGTGTCTCTTTGTGACGAGGCACCGCTGCATCAGGATCGGCCGGCGCCAGGAGTCTCCGGATGCGCTCCACAAATGCCGGCGGCGTCTCCCCTCCCGGCAGGCGCGTCCACTGCACAGCCCGGAAGCTGTCGGGAACCTGCTCATCGTCGTCGCGCACGTCGTCGATCACGACCGGCAGGAGGAATGCTTTGCTGGCCGACATCAGGTGCGACCGGTCAACGGCCAGCTTCCACTCGAGACGAAAATACCCCTCGTCGCGATCGTGCGTATTCTTCGAGATGACCGGAATGAACAGCGCGCAGCTCCTGATCTGCCGGCGGATGGAGTGGTCCCAGGCGTCGCCGCCCCGCAGCTCGCTCTGGTCGAACCAGACTTCGATGCCGGCGGCGCGCAGGGCCTCGCAAATCCTTCGGGCCGCCGGCGCATCCTGCGAGGCGTAGCTCAGAAACACTGCATGGGACGGCTCGGTCACCGAGTGGTCTCGTATACGGGCGGCTCAGTCAGACCCGCGGTTGGCTGCCAGGACCTGCGCCGGTCGTCATCTGGCCGGCAGCGCGTCAGTCAATGTCCGGTCGCGCACCGGCCGGGCCGCGGCAGGCCGGTCGAGTCGTCGCGGACGATTTTCCAACCTCGGGTCGTCTTCTTGAAGACCAGAAGGAAATAGCCGTCGGCATTGCCGCCACCGGCTTTCGTCCGCTCCAGGTGATAATTGCCGGTCACGGTCGCGAATTGCTCATCCAGCGGCTGCACCGCAAGCCGGGAGAAGCTCAATCGACCCATCTGCGCGCGGTTGGCGTAGTGCTCGCGGTACGCCGCGAGCATCTGCGCGTAGCCGTAGCTCACCGAACGGCCGATGAACAGTATGTCCGGGGAGTTCTCGTAGACGCGCGCGAACGCGGCGAGGTCGCCATGATTCCACTCGACGGCGGACTTCTGCATTGCCGCCAGGATGTCGGCGGCCGGACTCGCGGGGGCGCCGAATGCCGCCGACGTGAGGCCCAGACTCAGAATCGCAATGAGCGGATACCGCGCGCGCATGATTCTCGCCTTCTGTAAGTGTTGCAGTGATCGAAACGATTCGCGTGCATTGATGTGCATCATAATCAACTAGTTACGTTCACTCGTCACGGGTATCTGAAACGATTTATGAAACGATTTCAGCTCAGTTCGCCGGGAAATTCAGCTGCCGCAGGATCGCCTGAAAGCGCGGCTCCCGGCGCAGAGGGTCCATGAGGGGATCAGCCTTCAGGTACAGCAAACCCGGGTCGCGCAGGCGCACCGCGGTATCCAGCCATTCGAGCGCCTGCGCGCGATCGCCCCACTGGGCGTAGATCTCGGCGTACTGGTAGGCGTTGCCATCGCCATTCACCGCGCGTATTTTCGCGAGCTCGGCTTGGCTCTCGGCATGCCGGCCGAGCTTCTCGTACACCAGCGCCAGACACAGCTGACTGGTCCAGAAGTCGGGCTTGCTCTCACACGAGGCGCGTGCCCCTTCGAGATCACCGAGCTCGAGGAGCGCGAGTCCGCGCGCGCCGTACGTCAGCTCGTGGCCGGGATTGAGGCTGATGGCTTCGGCCAGTGCCGTTGCCGCATCTTCATATCGCCGGGATGCATACAGGGCCTGGCCGAGAGTCGCGTAACTGCGGTAATCGAGCGGGTCCAGGACCACCGCGCGGCGCGCCGCGGCGATTCCCGTATCGAAGTGCCCCATGCTGGCGGCAAACTCAGCGCTCTCCCGCAGCACCTGGGCATTGCCCGGCGCGAGGGCCAGCGCCCGCTCGTATTCCCCATTCGCTTGCGCAAAGTCGAGGGTCCCGAACGAGACGAATGCAAGCGCCAGATGCGCCTGCGCCAGTTCGGGGGCGAGCGCGATGGCCCGGCGCGCGTCGGCCTCGGCCTTCTCGAAAAAGCTCTGACGAACAGCCGTGCCTGTCGCCACATAACCGGCGTAGGTGGTGACAGCGATCGATCGGTCCGCCAGTGCGAGCGCATAGGTCGGATCCAGGCGGATGGCGTCCGTGTATGCGGCGATCGCAGCGAGAAGCTCTCGTTCCTTGTGCACCGCCTGAAAGGAACTGGACGCTCGCAGGTAGGCATCGAAGGCCGCGGCGTTACGCGTTCCGCCGAGCTCGATCTTCGCGGAGACATCGCCGAGAAGTCTGATCTTGAGAGCGTCGGCGACCGCGGTGGCGATCTCGGTCTGCAGCTTCAGCACATCCCCCAGGTCCCGGTCATAGCTCTTCGACCACACCTCGAATCCCGTCACCGCGTTGATGAGCTGGACCGTGATGCGAACCATGCGCCCCGAGCGGCGCACGCTCCCTTCGAGGATGGCCCCGACGTCGAGCTTGCGGGCGATCGTGCCAAGGTCGGTGTCGTTGCCCTGGAAGGAGAAGGCCGACGTTCGGCCGGAGACCTGCAGCCCCTCGATCTCGGTCAGTGAATTGAGGATCTCTTCCGTGAGCCCCTCGGAGAAGTACTCCTGATCCTTGTCCCCGCTCAAGTTCACGAACGGCAGCACTGCGATCGAGTGCGGCGGCGGGGCGAATGTCGCGGACGCAGTGTTGGCGGCAGGTGCAGCGTCGGCCGACACCGCCGGCGGCGAGACTGTAGGCTTCGGGATCCAGGGCTTTTCCACGCCGAGATATGCCACGGCACCCAAGAGCACGATGGCAGCCGCGAGGAGTAGGCCGCGCTTCGACCAGAACCCCGAGGCCATTGCCTTCACCGGCGGTGTTGCGGCTGGCCGGGGGCTCGTCTGCCCGGGATGAGGCACCGGCGCATGCGGGTCAACCGGCGCCAGAAGTCGCCGGACACGCTCCACAAAGGCAGGCGGAGTCTCCCCTGCCGGCAGGCGCGTCCACTGCACCTCCCGGAATCGCTCCGGCACCCCCTTCTCGTGATCGCGGGTCTCGTCGACGACGACCGGCAGCAGAAACAGCCTCTCGGCCGCCATCAGATGGCATCGATCGACGGCGAGCTTCCACTCGAGACGGAAATAGCCCTCATCGCGATCGTGCGTGTTCCGCGAGATGATCGGGATGAAGAGGGCGCAGCTCCTGATCTGCCGGCGGATCGATTGATCCCACACGTCCCCGCCCCGCAGCTCGCTCTGGTCGAACCAGACTTCGATGCCGCCCGCCCGCAGCGCCTCGCAAATTCTCTGGGCCGCCTGCGCATCCTGCGAGGCGTAGCTCAGAAACACTGCGCGCGACGGTTCGGTCAC
>JASHVV010000327.1 GCA_030044385.1 Gammaproteobacteria bacterium | reverse complement strand
CCGTGGTCGTGGCGGACGATCCCCTGACCTGCGTAGCCCGCGGTGGCGGCCGGATCCTCGAGCTCATGGATGAGATGGGCCCCGGTCACTTCGGGCTCGAGTAGCGACGGGAGCGCTCAAAGGTTAGTGGCGGGCTTCGCGACAGGGTCGAGTAGACCACTGCAAGGGCGCGGAGGCTCGCCCGGCTTCCGCTTCTTCCTGTACGCGGTGGTCGCGATCACCCTCATGGTGCTCGACCAGCGGTTCGACTGGCTCGAGCGGGCGCACTCGGTCATGCAGGCGGCGACCTACCCGGTGCAGCTCGCCGTGAGCTCGCCGGTCGCGGGCTGGCACTGGGTACAGAAGAGCTTCGCGAGCCGCAACGCGCTGGAGGCCGAGAACCAGAGACTGCGCACCCGCCTGCGCGACCTCGAATTGCGCTCCATGCGCTATGACGCGCTGTCACGGGAGAACGCCGCCCTCATCGGGCTGCGCAGCTCGCTGCCCCCGGTCGCGCAACGCTGGCTGCCGGCGGATATCGTCAACATTCAGCTCGACAGCCTGCGCCAGCGGGTGCTCATCGACCGCGGCTCGGTGAACGGGGTCACCGCGAGCCAGGCCGTGCTGGACGACGGCGGCGTCGTCGGCCAGACGATCCACGTAGGCCCCTGGAGCGCCGAAGTCATCCTCATCACCGACCCGGAGCATGCGCTGCCGGTGCAGGTCGAGCGAACCAGCTACAGGACGATCGCCGTCGGATCGGGGGATTCGACTTCGCTCGCCCTCCCCTACCTCCCCGCCAACGCCGACATCCGGGTGGGCGACATCCTCGTCACCTCGGGCCTCGGAGGGGTATTCCCTCCGGGTTATCCGGTCGCCCGCATCACGGAAGTACACAAGGACGCGGTGCAGCCGCTGGCACACGTGCGCGCCGTGCCGTTCGCGCATCTCGACACCGATACCGAGGTGATGCTGATCTGGTTCCGTCACGACAGCCCGGCCGCGCCTCTGAAGGAGCGCAATGGCGAGCTGCTGACCGGCGACCGTCACATCCAGCCGCTGCCCGCGCCGCGCAAGTCGGCACAGTCGCCAAAATGAGCGGGTCCAGCCCTCGCATCGCGATGCTGAAGACCGTGGTTGGCGCGCTCATCCTGACGCTGCTGCCGCTGCCCTCGTGGCTGAACGTCATCCGGCCCGGATTCCTCGCCCTGACGGTGCTCTACTGGTCGATCGCGGCGCCGCGCGCCGGCGGCATCACCCTCGGGTTTTTCTGCGGCCTGCTGCTCGATGCCTTCGAGGGGCCGGTGCTCGGGGAGCATGCGCTCGCCCTGGCGCTGCTCGCCTATCTCGGCGTGCGTGAGCACCAGCGGATCCGCTCGAAGCCGATCTTCCAGCAATCGCTGATCGTGTTCGCGGCGCTCGTCGTCTACGAGTTCGTCCTCTTCGCCATCGACGGCTGGAGCGGCCACGCGTTGACGACACCGCTGCGCTGGGTGCCCACGGCCACCGGCGCTTTGATCTGGCCGGCGGCGGCCGCCATCCTGGCGCGCAGCTACCGCCCGGGAACTTGAGCGCTTAGCTCCCGCAGCGGCGCCCAACAATGTCACCCGTCCGCATCAAGGACCATTGGCGCGAGCAGCGGATCTTCGACCGCCGCGCGATCTTCGCGGGCGCGCTGATGGGATTGCTCGCGCTCGCGCTCTTCGGGCGCCTCTACCTGCTGCAGGTCGTGCGCCACGACTACTACTCGGCGCTGTCGCAGGAGAACCGGGTGCGCACCGATCCCATCCCGGCGGCGCGCGGGCTCATCATGGATCGCTTCGGCGAAGTGATCGCCTCCAACCAGCCGACCTTCCAGCTCGAGCTGATTCCCGACGAGGTGCCGGACCTCGAGGGATCGCTGCATCGTCTGGCGAGGCTGGGCCTGCTGCAGGCGGATGACATTCCGGAGCTGATCAGCACCATCGAGTCGCGGCGCAGCTTCGACAGCGTGCCGATCCGGCTCCACCTCTCGGACGAGGAGGTGGCGCGGTTCGCGGTGCGGCAGTTCGAGTTCCCCGGCATCGACATCAATCCGCGACAGGCGCGCTGGTACCCGGAGGGGCCGCTGGCGGTCGACGCGATGGGCTACGTGGGCACGATCAGCGAGGACGACCTGACGCATATCGATCGCGCGGCCTACGCAGGCACCGCGGTCATCGGCAAGACGGGTGTGGAGGCCGTCTACGAGAAGCAACTGCACGGCACCAACGGCTTTCGGCAGATCCTGGTGGATGCGCAGGGCCGTCCGGTGCAGAAGCCGGGAGTCTTCGCCAAGGACCTGGAGATGAAGGCCCCGATACCGGGCAAAGACGTCATTCTATCGCTCGATCTGAAGGTGCAGAGGGTGGCGGAAGCCGCGCTCGCCGGCCAGGAGGGCGCGGTGGTGGCGCTCGATCCCTCGACCGGCGACATCATCGCCATGGCGAGCTCGCCGGCGTTCGATCCGAACCTCTTCGCCCGCGGCATCAGCGAGCAACAGTATCGCGCGCTCCTCGACGATCCGAGCCGGCCGCTCTTCAACCGGGCGCTGCGCTCGCAACTGCCTTCCGGGTCTACCATCAAGCCGGCCTTGGCGCTCGGGGCGCTCACCGACGCTGTCGTCAACCCCGATGAGCAGATCTATTCGCCCTACTCCTACCACCTGCCCGGCAGCCGCCATCTGTACCACAACGCCAATCACGAGAACTGCGGGCGGGTGGATCTGAGCCAGGCGATCATCGTGTCGTGCGACGTCTACTTCTATCGCCTCGCCCATGACATGGGAATCGACCGCATTTCCGCCTGGCTGCCGCTCCTCGGCTTCGGCCGGCCGACCGGCATAGACATCGGCGGCGAGAAGAGCGGCCTCGTTCCCTCGCGAGCCTGGAAGGAAACCCATTTCGCCGATCCCGCCGAGCGCGTGTGGTTCCCGGGCGATACGGTGATTCTCGGGATCGGCCAGGGCTATTTCCTGGTGACGCCGCTGCAGCTTGCCCACTATGCCGGCATCCTGGCGACGCGCGGACAGATCTGGCAGCCGCGGCTCGTGACCGGACTGCGCGATCCCGTGACCGGCAGGATCCACTGGAAGCACCCCGTTCTGGAAGGAGACCTGACGATGGTCAGCCCCGCTTCCTGGAACCTGGTGGTCGATGCGATGGTGGGAGTGACCACCCGTCCCAGTGGCACGGCGTACCGGCAGATGCACGATAGCTCCTACCTCATTGCCGGGAAGACCGGCACGGCGCAGGTGGTCGGTGAGAACGCCAAAGGGGCCTCGAACGAGCGGCAGTACAACAGAAACAAGACGCTGGAGCAGCTGCGCGACGATGCCTGGTTCATCGCTTTTGCGCCCGCCGGCGCGCCGCGCATCGCCGTGGCGGTGCTGGTCGAGCATGCCGGCTGGGGAGATGTGGCCGCCGCGCCCATCGCCCGCAAGGTGTTGGACGCCTATCTCCTCGGACCCGACGGCAAGCTGCTGCCCGCGGCGCCGCGCGGCCAGTATTCGGAGCCGGCCGATCTGCAGCCGAAGGCGGAGCCTTCCCTGCCGACCCCGCCCGCTCCCGCGCCGCCCGTGCCCACCCAACAGGTCGCAGACCGGACTCGCCCATGATCTACGAAGAAGTCAGCTCGGAGTCGCGGACCCGCCGCACGCTCACCGGCGCGGCGCGCGTGCTCTCGGCCCTCAGAATGGACGGGCCGCTCGTGATTGGCCTCGCCCTCACCGCAGCCTACGGGCTCGTCGTGCTCTACAGCGCCTCGGCGGAGAACCTG
>JASHVV010000326.1 GCA_030044385.1 Gammaproteobacteria bacterium | reverse complement strand
TTCCGCGACACTCCGGGAATGAGAGGCGTGACGTGGGCCTCGCGCAGGAAGTCATCCAGCACGTTCTGCATCAGCGCCGGATCGAGCCACGCGCCGATATAAGTGATGCTTCCCTTTCCGACGTCGCGGGTGATGACGGCGGGTTTGCCGTCGAGCCAGCCGTTGCCATGGCCATAGCGCAGTAGCACTCGAGTGGGAGCGCGGGCAGAGAGCGCTTCCGCCCAGATGGAAGCCTGTCCGGAGCCCAGGACTCCGGCGAGCGGTACCGGAGATTCCAGGGCGTAGTACTGCTCCACGCGGCCGCCGAGAAGGCTCGTGAGCGGACCCGGCTGACGCTGCGGCCAGAGCGCGTTCCAGGCGTCCTTCATGCCGCTGCGCGGACCCAACACCAGATGGCCGCCGCCGCGCACGTAGTCGGCGAGATGCCGCGCCTCGGCCGCGGAGAGGACGTTGAGCGCCGGGGCGACCACGAGGCGATAACCTGCGAGCGGCGCATCGGACGCGACCACGTCCACCGATTGGGCGTAGCGCTCGAGCGGAGCGTAGAAGGCGTCGAATTCCTTCACGACACCGAAGTCCTGCTGCTGGCGCTGGAAATCGATCGCCCAGCGGCTGTCGTAGGACTGGAGCATGGCCACCTCGCTATGCGGCGAGGTGTCGGCGAGCGCAGGTGCGGCGCTCGCCATTTCCGCGGCAATCTCCCGGACGACGCCATAGGCGGGCACGGGCGTCCCGTCGGGCCCCAGCAGCGTGCCGTGGTACTGCTCCTGGCCGTTGAGCGCGCTGCGCCATTGCCAGTAGAGCACGGCGTCGGCGCCGTGTCCGACCGCCTGCCACGCGAGCTCGCGCATGGCGTACGGGGGCAGGGCGCTGTTGATGGGCCACCAGTCGACGAACGCCGGCTGCGTCTCCATCACCCAGAAGTCCTCGTTCTTGTAGCCGCGCACCAGGTCCTGCTGCACCGCCTCTTCCAGCCACCGGTAGTGCCCGTCGGGCACGTACTCGTCCCACGCGGCCATGTCGAGCTCGCGGCTCACGACATACTGGTCGAACGGGTCTCCCCAGTGCGTCGTGTTGGTCGTGATGAACTGCCGCGGATCGGCGTGCGCGCGGATGGCGACCACCTGATTCTCGACGTAGCTCGCCCAGGTGTCGGTCACGAAGCGGCGGAAGTCGAGCAGCAGTCCCGGGTTCTCGTCCTGCGAGTGCATCGGGACCTGATCGAAGCGATCGTACGTCTGGCTCCAGTAGGCGGTCGTCCAGTGGCGGTTGAGGCTCGCGATGTTGCCGTACTCGTGCCGCAGCCAGGCGTGGAACTGGCGCTGGGTCTCGGCATCGAAGGAGGGCGGTCCCATCTCATTGTCGATCTGCCAGCCGATGACGTCGGGGTTGTGGCCGTAGCGCTCGGCGAGCCGGGTGACGAGCTGCCGCGCGAGCTCGCGATAACGCGGACTGGAGAAGGAGAACTGTTGGCGGTTGCCGTGCTGCGCGCGCTCGCCGTCCTCGTCGACGCGCAACGTGTCCGGGTACCGGGTCGTGAGCCAGGCGGGCGGTGCCGCGGTAGGCGTGCCGATCACGACGTAGATATGATGACGCGCGGCCTCGGCGATCGCGCGGTCGAGCCAGGCGAAATCGTACTGGCCCGCGCGCGGCTCGAGCGTGCTCCAGGCGAACTCGCCCACCCGCACGACGTCGAGGTGCGCGGCCTGCATCAACTGCAGGTCCTGCGGCCAGCGCGACTGCGGCCACTGCTCCGGGTACCAGGCCGAGCCGACGAGGAGTGCGGGCGGCGCGGGCGGCGCCGCGCCGGCGGTGCCCGCGAGCGCCAGGCCGAGCGCCAACCCGAGAGCGAGCGCCGCGGTGGTCAGGCTTTCATCCGCCGGCGTGCTCGGCCGCGTGACGGTAAAGAGCGTCGGCCGGATCCGCCTGTGAGGTCATCGGACGCGAGCGGGTGGGCGGGATGACGGCCCGTCCACCCGAGGCCCTCGCTGACGCGGTTCGCTGCCCCCATGACGTCCTTGCTGAGCGCCTGCAGGCGATGGTCGCTCATGTATTGCGCGGCGCTCGAGACGCTGACGGCGGCGACGGTGCGTCCGGCGACATCGCGGATGGGCGCCGCGATGCAGCGGATCTGCTCCTCGTTCTCCTCCAGGTCGAAGGCGTACCCGGCCTGCACGTAGCCGCGCATGCGCGCCAGCCATTCCTGTTGGGAGATCTCCGCGCGCCGCCGCGCGCCCGGCCGCCCGGCCTCGCCGCGCTCCGCGCGGAAGAGCTCCAGCCACGCGTCCTCGTCGAGATCCAGGATCAGCGCCTTGCCGAGGCCGGTGGAAGTCACCGGCTGCAGCTCGCCGATCCGCGAGCTGATGTTGACGCGGCGCTTGCCCGGCACCTTGTCGAGGTAGAGCACGCGGCCGCGGTCGAGTATGCCGAGATGCACGGTGTCCTCGGTCAGCAGCGCCAGGCGCTCGAGATGCGGCGCGGCGATGCGCGGCAGGTCGAGCTCATCGCGCACGCGAAAGCCAAGCTCGAGGAGCTTCGGTCCCAGGCTGTAGCCGCTGTGCGGCACGAAGCTGAGATAGCGCCGGTCGGTGAGGGCGGAGGCAAGGCGGTGCGTGGTGCTGCGGGTGAGCCCGAGCCGCGCGGCCAGCTCCCCGAGCTTGATCGGTCCCTCGGCGACGACATCGATCACATCGAGTCCGCGAAAGAGCGTCTGGCTGCCGAGACGCGCGGGCGCCTCACCCGCCGGCTCCGCGCCGCCAGCGCGCGGCTCGGCAGGGCTGGGCTGCTGCTCGGGTCTGCCGGTGATGCGCGTGCTTCTCATTATGTGGTACCCGTATTAGTATGTGGGACAATGAGCTTTCCCGCAATCAGACAGGTGCGCGCGTACGTGCTTCGGGGCGGCGGCGCCGACTATCACGATCAGCAGGGCGGCCACTGGATCGACGATCACATCGCGACTCCCATGAGCCGCTACCCGGAATACCGCCAGAGCCGCCGCAGCTTCGGCATCAACGTGCTCGGCACCCTGGTGGTGGAGATCGAGGCCGCGGACGGCACCATCGGCTTCGCCGTGACCACGGGCGGCGAGCCCGCCGCCTTCATCGTGGAGCGGCATCTCGCCCGCTTCCTCGAAGGGCGCGATCCGGCCGCCATCGAGAAGATCTGGGACCAGATGTATTTCGCCAGCCAGTTCTACGGACGCAAGGGTCTGGTCGTCAATGCCATCTCCGGGGTGGACCTCGCGCTGTGGGACCTGCTCGGGAAGCTGCGGCGCGAGCCGGTGTACCAGCTCCTGGGCGGCGCCGTGCGCGACGAGCTCGTCTTCTACGCGACCGGCTCCCGGCCGGATCTCGCCCGCAAGCTCGGCTTCATCGGCGGCAAGCTGCCGCTGCATCACGGGCCGGCCGAAGGCGAGGCGGGACTGAAGCGCAATCTCGAGGCGCTGGGCGAGATGCGCGGCCGCGTCGGGCCGGACTTCTGGCTGATGCTCGATTGCTGGATGAGTCTCGATCTGCCGTACGCGGTGAGGCTCTCGCATGGCGCGCGCGAACACGGGCTGAAATGGATCGAAGAGGCGTTGTCGCCCGATGATTACTGGGGATATGCGCAGCTCAAGCGTAGCACGCCCCCCGGACTGTTGGTGACCACCGGCGAGCACGAGGCCACGCGCTGGGGATTTCGCCTGCTGCTCGAGATGGAATGCTGCGACATCATCCAGCCGGACGTCGGCTGGTGCGGCGGCATCACGGAGCTGCTCAAGATCGCCGCGCTCGCCGACAGCCG
>JASHVV010000325.1 GCA_030044385.1 Gammaproteobacteria bacterium | reverse complement strand
CGGGACAGAGCCTCAACATCATCTCCATCATCGGCATCGTGCTCCTCATCGGCATCGTCAAGAAGAACGCGATCATGATGATCGATTTCGCGCTCACGGCCGAGCGCGAAGGCGGCAAGCCGCCTCTCGAGGCGATCTACGAGGCGGCGCTGCTGCGCTTCCGCCCGATCCTCATGACCACGGTGGCGGCGCTGTTCGCCGCCTTGCCGCTGATGCTCGGCACCGGCACCGGCTCGGAGATCCGCTCGCCGCTCGGCCTCTCGATCACGGGCGGACTGCTCTTGAGCCAGCTCCTCACGCTCTTCACGACGCCGGTCATCTATCTCTTCTTCGATCGGCTGGCGCGGCGGGCGCGGGAGTGGGCCCATGCGCCGAAGGGTCTGCCACCCCAGCCGGCTGAATCGCGCGGATGAGCCTCTCGACGCCGTTCATCAAGCGGCCGGTCGCCACGACGCTGCTGTCGTGCGGACTGGCGCTGGTCGGCATCGTCGCGTATTTCATCCTGCCCGTTGCCTCCATGCCGGAGGTGGATTTCCCGGCCATCGTGGTGCAGGCGCAGCTTCCCGGCGCCAGCCCCGACACGGTCGCGACCAGTGTGACGACGCCGCTCGAGAGACACTTGAGCGGCATCGCGGGCGTCGACGAGATGACCTCGCAGAGCGGGGTCGGCAGCGCCCGCATCGTCCTGATCTTCGACTTGAATCGCGACATCCACGGCGCCGAGAGCGACGTGCAGTCGGCGATCGAGGCGGCGCGGGTGGATCTGCCCTCGTCACTGCGCCAGAATCCAACCTATCGCGCCTGGAATCCCGCGGATGCGCCCATCCTCATCCTTGCGCTCACCTCCAGCACGCTGACCACGGGTCAGGTGTACGACGCCGCCTCGACGATCATCCAGCAGAAGCTGCTGCAGATCGAAGGCGTGGGCGATGTGACGATCGGCGGCAGCTCGCTGCCGGCAATCCGCATCGACCTGGACCCCGAGGCCCTGTTCAAGTACGGGATCGGACTCGAGGACGTGCGGGCCGCCATCGCCGCGGCCAATGCCGACAGTCCCAAGGGCGCGGTCGAGGCCAGCGCGCGGCGCTACCAGATCTACGTCAACGACACCGCCACCACGACGCAACAGTACAGCTCCCTCATCATCGCGTATCGCAACGGTGCGGCCGTGCGCCTGGGCGATATAGCGCAGGTGACCAATGGGGTGGAGGACGTTCGCAACCTCGGGCTGGCGGACGGGGAGCGCTCGGTCCTCATGATCATCCGCAAGCAGCCAGGCGCCAACGTCATCGACACGGTCGATCGGATCGAGGCCGTGCTGCCGGCGATCAAGGCGTCGATCCCGGCGGGGATCAATGTCATCCAGACCAATGACCGGACGGGTGCGATCCGCACTTCGGTGCGCGACGTCGAGACCACGCTGATTCTGGCGCTGCTGCTGGTCGTGACGGTGGTGCTGGTGATGCTGCGCAATCCTCGCGCGGCCATCGTGCCCGCGGTCGCCGTGCCGCTGTCGCTGCTCGGGACCTTCGCGGTCATCTACGCCCTGGGCTTCAGTCTGAACAACCTCTCTTTGATGGCCCTCACGGTCGCGACCGGGTTCGTCGTCGATGATGCGATCGTCGTCATCGAGAACATCACGCGTCATGTGGAGGCCGGAGCGCCGCGCCTGCAGGCTGCCATCGATGGCGCGCGCGAGGTCGGCTTCACCGTACTGTCGATGAGCTGCTCGCTCATCGCGGTGTTCATCCCGATCCTGCTGATGGCGGGGCTCGTCGGCAGGGAGCTGCGCGAGTTTGCGATGACGCTCGCCGTCACGGTGGTGCTGTCGCTCATCGTCTCCCTCACGACCACTCCCATGCTCTGCGGCCGGGTCCTGGGCCCGCCGCCGCGATTCGGGCAGCGGGTCCTCGGCGCGTTCGAGCACGGCTTCGAGTGGCTCAAGGCCTTCTACGGCCGCACCTTGGCCGATGCCATCCGTCACCCGCGCGCGGTGATGCTGATCCTGCTCGGGGTGGTGTTCCTCAACTTCTATCTCTTCGCCAAGGTGCCGAAGGGCTTCTTCCCGCAGCAGAGCTCGGGCTCGCTCGTCGGCAACGTGGTCGCCGATCAGAGCATCTCCTTCCAGGCGATGCAGAAGAAGATGGTCGACATCGTGAACATCGTGCGCCGCGATCCGGCGGTCGAGCACGTCGTCGCCTTCACCGGCAGCGGCGGCTGGGGCGGCACGACCAACACCGGCAATCTCTTTGCCTCGCTCAAGCCCCTTTCCGAGCGCAAGCTCTCCGATGCGGCGGTGATCGGACGGCTGCGCCGGGAGCTCGCCGGCGTCACCGGCGCGCGCCTCTTCCTGCAGTCCGCGCAGGATATTCGTTTCGGCGGGCGGCAGGGCAATGCGCAATACCAGTACACGCTGCTCTCCGATGACCTGAGCACGCTCGACACCTGGGTGCCGAAGATCACCACGGCGCTGGAGAACAGTCCCGCACTCGAGGATGTGAGCTCCGACCGGCAGCAGGCCGGACTCGATGTGAAGCTGCAGATCGATCGCGCGCAAGCGGCACGCCTCGGCGTCAACATGTCTGATGTCGACAACACGTTGTACGACGCCTTCGGCCAGCGTCAGGTGTCGACGATTTATCAGGACATGAATCAATATCACGTCGTGATGGAGGTCGCGCCGCAGTTCTGGCAGAGCCCGGATACGCTGAAGGATATCTATGTCAGCACCTCGGGCGGGGCGCTCGGCGGCACGGAGTCGACCGCGGCGGCCCCCGGCGCCTTCGAGATCGGCGGCAGCGCGACGACCTCGGGGGCGGTCTCGGCCGCCACCGCGTCGAGCTCCACGTCGAGCTCGAGCGCCGCATGCAGCTCGAGCACTACCTCGGCCAGTACGTCGGGTACGAGCAGCGCCTCGAGCACCACCAGCAGCACTTCGAGCGCCGCGGCGAACAACGCCGCCCGCAACTACGCGCAGAACCAGCTCACCAACAGCGCGGGCAGGGCCTCGACGGGCGCGGCGCTCAGCACCTGCCAAGAGACCATGGTGCCGCTCTCCGCCTTCAGCTACTACGGCCCGGGAATCACTCCGCTCTCGGTCAACCACCAGGGACCCTTCGTCGCCGCAACCTTCTCCTTCAATCTGCCCGAGGGCGAGCCGCTCGGGACCGCGGTCAAGGCCATCAACGGCGCCATGCGCCAGATCCACGTGCCGATCTCGATCGAAGGCGAGTTCGCCGGCACCGCGAAGCTCTTCCAGCAGACGGTGACCGAGGAGCCGCTGCTCGTCCTCGCCTCGCTGGTGGCCGTCTACATTGTGCTCGGTGTCCTCTATGAGAGTCTGGTGCAGCCGATCACGATCCTCTCCACGCTGCCCTCGAGCGGCATCGGCGCGGTGATCGCGCTGCTGCTCTGCGGCGAGTCCTTCACGCTCATCGCGCTGATTGCCGTCATCCTGCTGATCGGCATCGTTCTCAAGAATGCCATCATGATGGTGGACGTGGCGATCGAGACGCAGCGCAAGGGCCATGAGAGCCCCGAGGAGGCCATCCACGACGCGTGCCTGCTGCGCTTCAGGCCGATCATGATGACGACCATGGCAGCCATGCTCGGCGCGTTGCCGCTCGCCGTCATGACGGGCCAGGGCTCGGAGATGCGCCGTCCCCTCGGCATTGCCATCGTCGGCGGCCTCTTCATCAGTCAGATCCTGACGCTCTATACGACCCCGATCGTGTACATCTATCTCGATCGCTTCCGCTCGTGGACCTTGAGAACCTTCCGCCGCCGCGCAAAGGCACTGTCGTCCCCCCCAACCGGAGCTCACCCCGTATGATCCGCAAGCGTGCCGCAAACGTGCTCATAGGGACGGCGTGCGCGCTGGCGCTGACGGCCTGCGCCGTCGGACCGAACTATCACCGTCCCGCGGCGCCGCCTTCGGCGGCCTTCAAGGAAGAGCAGGGCTGGACACCCGCCAAGCCGGCACAGATTGCCAACGAGCAGTGGTGGTCGATCTACGACGATCCGATGCTGTCCTCGCTGGAGCAGCAGGTGGAGGTCTCCAATCAGAACGTGAAGGCCGCGGTGGCCACATATTACGCCGCGCGCGAGGCGATCACGATCGATCGCAGCGGCTTCTTTCCCAGCATCTCTCTCGGTGCCGGCGAGACACGCAGCGGTGGCGTCGGCACGTACAGCAGCTCCGCGACCGGGTTGATCTCCACTGGACACAGGGTCTACACGCTGGATGCGAGCGGCAGCTGGGACCTCGACATCTGGGGGAGGCTCCGCCGCGAGGTCGAGAGCGATGTCGCCAAGGCGCAAGAGGATGCGGCCGACATTGCCGCCGCGCGCCTCTCGGCGCAGGACACCCTGGCGCAGGATTACTTCCAGCTTCGCGCCGCGGAGGAGGAGCTGCGGATCCTGAAGACCACGGTGCAGGCCTACAAGGTGTCGTTGCAGATCGCTCAGAACCAGGTCAATGCCGGCACCACGACGCTCGCCGACGTCTACTCCGCGCGCACGCAGCTCGAGGACACCGTCGCGCAGGAGAATTCGGTTCAGCTCACACGCGATGAGATGGAGCACGCGATTGCCGTCCTCGTCGGCAAGCCGCCCTCGCAGGTCTCGCTGGCCCAGGGCGAGTTCACCTCGACCGTACCGGTGGTGCCGTCCGGGCTGCCGTCGCAGCTGCTCCTGCGGCGACCCGACATCGCCGCCGCGGAGCGCGCGCTCGAGAGCGCCAACGCGCAGATCGGCGTGGCCGAGGCGGGCTGGTTTCCGAGCCTGACGCTCACCGGCTCCTATGGCTACGAGTCGTCGGCGCTCTCCACGCTGGTGCGGGCGAGCAACAACGTCTGGTCGTGGGGTCCGTCGCTGGCGGATACGGCGCTCAATGCCGGCGCGACACTGGGGCAGGTCCGGGAGAATCGGGCGCTCTACGACGCCGCGGTGGCGACGTACCGCGAGACCGTGCTCAGCGCCTTCCAGCAGGTCGAGAACGATCTCGCGACGCTGAAGCACCTCCAGACGGAGTACACCCAGGACAAGCTCGCCGTCGTCGACGCGGAGAGGTCCGCGGCGCTCACGCTCAACCAGTACCGGGCGGGTACCGTGGCATATTCCAGTGTGATCGTCGCGCAGACCGCGCTCTATGATGCTCAGATCACCGAGCTCGGCGTCCAGAGTCAGCGGCTGGTGGCGAGCGCCGATCTGGTCGATGCCATCGGCGGCGGTTGGAGCAGTGCGCAGCTCAGTCAGCGCAACTACGGTGTGAGGGAGACGCTGAAGAGCACGGTGGATTGATCATGACCGAGCACGTGAATTCGCGGCGCCTGAAGCTTGTCCTCGCCGCGGTCGTCGCGGCGCTCATCGCCTGGTGGATCATCAGGCACTTCACCGCAGCGAAGCCGGTCGCCGCGGCGCCCCCCGCCGTTCCCGTCAACGCGGCGATTGCAACCGCGCGCGACATGCCGGCTCTGGTGCCGGCCCTGGGCACGGTGCTGTCGACGGACGTGGTCGAGGTCATGCCGCAGGTCAGCGGCCGCATCACGCGGATCTATTTCAAGCAGGGTGAGGAGGTCAAGGCCGGCCAGCGGCTCTTCCAGATCGATCCGCGGCCGTACGAGGCGGCGCTCGAGCAGGCGCAGGGACAGCTCGACCGCGACCGCGCCTCGCTCGCCGAGGCGGTCATGGATCTCGCGCGCTACAAGCGGCTCGCGGCCCAGAATTCGATCGAGCTGCAGACCGCCGAGGACCAGGAGTACGTCGTCGGGCAGGACCGGGGCACGGTGCGGCTCGACGAGGGGAACGTGGCCGCGGCCCAGGTGAACCTCGGGTACTGCGAGATCACCTCGCCGGTCACGGGGCGAACGGGCGTGATCCAGGTCGACCTCGGCAATTTCGTGCAGCCCGCGAGCGCGGCCGAGCAGGCGGCGAGCAGCAGCTCGGCCTCCTCGAGCGGCGGCAGCGGCGGCGGCAGC
>JASHVV010000324.1 GCA_030044385.1 Gammaproteobacteria bacterium | reverse complement strand
CCACGGCGGCGGAATCCACCGTGAGCGTCCGGCCGAGGAGCGCCCGTGTGTACTCGTGGCGGGGCGCCTTGAGGACCGCAGCCGCGCTATCCAACTCGAGGATGCGTCCGGCCTGCATGACGGCGACCCGGTCCGCGACGCCCGCCACGGCCCCGAAATCATGCGTGATCAACACCATTGCCATGCCGCTGCCGCGTTTCAACTCCGCGAACAGCGCCAGAATCTGCGCCTGAATGGTCACATCCAGCGCGGTCGTCGGCTCATCGGCGATCAGCAGTTCCGGCCCGCACGCCAGGGCGATTGCGATCATCACCCGCTGTCGCATGCCGCCGGAGAGCTCGTGCGGGTACTGCCGCATCCGGCGCGCCGCATCCGGCAGGTGGACGCGATCGAGCAGTGCCAGCGCCTCGTGACGCGCCTGACTCCAGCTTGCGCCGCGGTGCCTGACGATGGGCTCGGCAATCTGCTCGCCCACGCGCAGGTGCGGGGTGAGCGATGTCATCGGGTCCTGAAACACCATTCCGATCCGCGCGCCGCGGAGGCGATCGAGCTCTCTTTGGGTCCGGCCGATGAGCGGCTCGCGCCCCAGGCAGGCGCTGCCGGTCACTCGGGCCGTGGGCGGAAGGAGTCCCAGCGTCGCGAGGAAGAGCTGCGTCTTGCCCGCGCCGGACTCGCCGACCACGCCCAGGCACTCGCCCCGCTCGACCGCGAGCGACACCTCGCGGACGGCGGGGACTTGGCCCTGCGGCGTGACGAAGTCGACGCTGAGCTGCGCGATGCGCAGCACCGCACCCGCGGCCGCCTCGTCAACGTGCGGCGGGATCGAGGGCATCGCGCAGGCCGTCGCCGAGGAGGTTGAAGCACAGAAGCAGCACGATCAGTACACCCGCCGGCACCAGCAGCATCCATGGCGCCGTCAGCATCTGCCGTGCGCCATCGTTGACGAGGCTGCCTAGGCTCGCGCGCGGCTCCTGCACGCCCAGGCCCAGGAAGCTGAGGAAGCTTTCGTACGTGATCAGCTCCGGAATGGTGAGCGTGGCGTACACGGCTACCGTACCGGCGAGGTTGGGCACGATGTGCCGCAGGAGAATGGCCGGTGCGCCGAGCCCCGTCGCGCGTGCCGCCTCGATGAACTCACGCCGCTTCAGCGACAGCGTCTGGCCGCGCACGACGCGCGCCATGGTGAGCCAGCCAACCGCGCCGATGGCAAGAAGCAGCATCGCGATGTTGCCGCGCCCGAACACGGTTGCCAGGATGATCACGATGAAGATATACGGCAGCGCATATAACACGTCCACCGTCCGCATCATCCAGGAATCGGTGCGGCCACCGACATAACCCGCGACCGCGCCCCACGCCACTCCGATCCCGACGCTCACCGCGGTAGCGAGCACGCCGATGAGCAGCGAGAGGCGCAGCCCATGAAGCGTGCGCACGTAAAGATCGCGGCCCAGCGGGTCGGTGCCGAGCCAGTGTGAGGCGGTGAGCCCCGGCGGTATGCCGAGGTGCTGCCAGTCCAGTGCCTCGTACGAGTAGGGGCTCAGCCACGGGCCGGCGATCGCGAGCAACGCCAGCGCCGCGATGACCGCAGCCGCGGCCAGCGCCGCCGGATTCTCGCGCAGCCTGCGCACGCCGGACCGCGCCGGCGCCGCTGTCGCTGCGAGTGCCGGCGTCTCAATCATGCCGCATCCGTGGATCGAGCCAGCCATAGGCGAGGTCGGCCAGGAGGTTGAGAAAGAGCGTCAGCGCGCCATAGAGCAGGATCATGCCCATGACGAGCGTGTAGTCGCGATCGAGCGCCCCCTGCACCATGTAGCGCCCGGTGCCGGGCAGCGCGAAGACCGTCTCGACCACCAGCGACCCGGTGAAGACATACGTCGCCGCGGGTCCGAGATAACTCACGACCGGCAGCAGCGCGGGCCGCAGGGCGTGCCGCAGCAGCACGCGCCAGGGACCCAGGCCGCGGGCCCGCGCGGTGCGCACGAAGCTCGCGCTCAGCGTCTCGAGGAGGCTCCCGCGCATCATGCGCGCGATCGCGGCGCCTACGGGCAGAGCGAGAGTCACGGCGGGCAGGATGAGATACACGGGGTCTCCGGCCTCCCAGCCGGCCACCGGAAGCCAGCGCAGCGCCAGCCCGAAGAGCAGCGCGAGCAGCGGACCCGTGACGAAGGCCGGCAATGCGATGGCGAGCGTGGCGAGCGCCGTGACAGCGTAATCCACGACGCCTCCCCGCCGCAGCGCGGCCCAGACGCCAAGCGGCACGCCGCAGAGCGTAGCGAGCACGAGCGCTGCGAGACCCACCGCCGCGCTGATCGGCAGCCCCTGGGCGATCAGGCCCGCGACACTCTCGTCGCGCTCCTTGTAGGAGAGGCCGAGATCGCCGTGGGCGAGGCCGTCGAGATAATGCAGATACTGCATGCCGAGCGGCCGGTCGAGGCCGTAGAGATGATCGAGATTGGCGCGCACCTGCGGTGTCAGGGCGCGCTCCTGGTCGAAGGGACCGCCGGGGGCCAGGCGGATCACGAAGAAGGACAGCGTGACGAGAATCAGCAGGGTCGGGACGGTTCCGGCAATGCGGCGGACCGCGTACCCAAGCATCGTTGCTGCGAACCCCGTCTGATATAGTGCTGTAAATATAGCATCAACGTGGGTCGCTTCGCGGTATGAGACGAATCCTGGTCGGCGTCAAGCGAGTGGTGGACTACAACGTGCGCATCCGGGTGAAGCCCGATGCCAGCGGGGTGATCACCGAAGGGGTGAAGATGAGCGTCAACCCCTTCGACGAGATCGCGCTCGAGGAGGCCCTGCGGATCAAGGAGCGCGGCGCGGCCGACGAGGTCGTGGTCGCGAGCATCGGGCCCGCGGACTGCCAGCAGCAGCTCAGGACTTGCCTCGCGATGGGCGCCGATCGGGCGCTGCACGTGCAGGCGGACGGCACCGTCGAGCCGCTGGTGGCGGCCCGCACGCTGCTCGAGCTCGTCAAGCGCGAGCAGCCGTTTCTGGTCATCCTCGGCAAGCAGGCGATCGACGACGACAACAGCCAGACCGGACAGATGCTGGCGGCGCTCTGGCAACGCCCCCAGGCCACCTTCGCCTCGAAGGTGGAGCTCGATGGCGAGAAGGCGCGCGTGACGCGCGAGGTCGACGCCGGCCTCGAGACGCTGGAGGTCGATCTGCCGGCGGTGGTGACCACGGATCTGCGCCTGAATGAGCCGCGCTACGTGAAGCTGCCGGACATCATGAAGGCGAAGAAAAAGCCGCTCGAGACCCTGACGCTCGCCTCGCTGGGCGTCGAGCAGCGGCAACGCCTCGTGCTCTCGCGCTTCGAGCCGCCCGCGCAACGGCAGAAGGGCATCAGGGTGCAAGACGCCGCGGAGCTGGTCGCCGCGCTGAAGAGCAAGGGACTCCTGTAATCATGACTAATCGTATTCTGATCGTCGCCGAGCACGACGGCTCACGCCTCAATCCCAGCACGGCCAAATGCGTCACGTGCGCCGCCGCCATCCCCGACGCGCAGATCACCGTTGCGGTGCTCGCGGCCGATGCCGGCGCGGTCGCCTCTCGAGCCGCGGCCCTGAAAGGTGTCGCGCGCGTGCTCGCGTTGGAGGATCCGGCGAACGCGCACTCGCTGGCCGCGGTACTCGCGCCACAGATTGCGGCCCTGGCAGCCCAGTTCACCCACGTGTTGGGACCGTCGACGACTTTCGGCAAGGACCTCATGCCGCGCGTCGCCGCCCTCCTCGATACCGCCCAGATCAGCGACATCATGGCAGTCGAAGGGGCGACGCGCTTCCGCCGTCCGATCTACGCCGGCAACGCCATCGTCACTGTGGAAGTGGAATCCGGCGCCAAGGTCGTAGGCACGGTGCGAACGGCGTCTTTCCAGGCCGCCGCGACCGGCGGCTCTGCGCCTGTCGAGAAGGCTTCCGTGAGCGCCGAGATCCCCTCCCATACCCGTTTCGTATCGGTCTCGGCCGCAAAGAGCGACCGACCCGACCTGCAGACCGCCTCGCGCGTGGTCTCCGGCGGCCGTGCGCTGGGCAGCGCCGAAGCGTTCCAGAAAACACTCTACGGACTGGCTGACAAGCTGGGCGCCGCCGTCGGCGCTTCGCGCGCCGCGGTGGACGCCGGCTACGCCCCCAATGAGCTGCAGGTGGGCCAGACCGGCAAGATCATCGCCCCGGAGCTCTACGTCGCCATCGGGATCTCGGGCGCAATCCAGCACCTGACAGGCATCAAGGACGCCCGCACCATCGTCGCGATCAACAAGGATTCCGAAGCGCCGATCTTCGAAGTCGCCGACATCGGCCTCGTCGGCGACCTCTTCCAGATCATCCCCGAGTTGGAACGGCT
>JASHVV010000038.1 GCA_030044385.1 Gammaproteobacteria bacterium | reverse complement strand
TCGCCTATACCGCACGCGGCGGCAACGTGCTCGTGCCGTACATCAGCAATGACATCGGCGGCTTTCACGGCGCGCAGATTCCGTTCGAGCTCTACGCCCGCTGGCTCGAGTTCGGCGCCTTCAGCCCGATCCTGCGCATGCACAGCGCGCACGAGAATCCGCTCGAAGGCAATGCGCGCATGCCCTGGGTGTACGGGCCGCAGGGTATGGCGCTCATGCGGAAGTACTTCACGCTGCGCGTGCGGCTCATTCCGTATCTTTACACCTATGGCTGGCAGGCGCACCGGCGGGCGCTGCCGCTCCTGCGGCCGCTCTATCTCGAGTGGCCGGATCTCGCGGCGGCTTACCGGCACTTCCACGAGTACTACTTCGGCGACGAGATGCTGGTGGCTCCGGTGCTGCAGGCCGGCGGTGAGCGCGCCGTTTACCTGCCGCCCGGCAGCTGGATGGATTTCTTCACCGGCAAGCGCTATCAGGGCAACACCACTTTCACTGCCCGTTACGCGGTGGATGCGACGCCGGTCTTCGTGCGTGCGGGTGCGATCATTCCGGAGCAGGGCGCGGCTCCGGGTGACCTGACGGTGAACGTCTATGGAGACGGCGACGGCCGCTTCGATCTCTACGAGGATGATGGAATCTCTCTCGATTACGAGCATGGCCGATATGCGCTCACGCCGATGACGTACCGCACGTCGGGCACGCGCCACCGGCTGGTGATCGGCCCGACCGCCGGCGCCTATGCGAGGCAGCAGCAGGTGAGGCACTACGAGCTGCGCATACACGCGGGTCACCGGCCGGCGGCGATCGCCGTGGATGGCAAGCGCGTAACTCACTGGCGCTGGGACGCGCGGAACTCCACGACCGATGTGATGCTGCCTGCCGCGTCCATCCGGCGCGTGCTCGCCGTCACCTGGTAGCGCTGTGACCGCGTTCACGGTCGGGCACCGGGCATGCCGGCTGCTGCGCCGTTAAAATATCAGGATCAGGAGAACGTGCCCGAACCAGAATCGTGCCCATTCTGTTCAATCGCCGCGAGCCCGTTAGCGCTACCTCAGATGGCGCGGAGCGGCGCCGCGGACCTGACAGGCGCACGCGGGTCGCGCTGGCACTGGTGTACGGCTGTTTCAACCCCCGGCGCCGCAACCCGCGGCGAGACGGCGAGCACGCGATTGGCGCCATCGACTGGCACCACCCCTGGTGGCTGGTCATCGCCACGCTCATCATCGCGCTCTGCGCGGGCGATGCCGTCCTCACGGTCATCCTTCTCAACCACGGCGCCTACGAGGTGAATCCCCTGCTCGCGCCGATCGTCCGCAGCTCGGGCGTGCGCTTCGTGGGGGTGAAGATCGGGCTCACGGGCGCCGGCGTCGTCCTGCTCACCTTGCTGGCACGCGTCAAGGCCTTCGGCCGCCTGCCGGTGGCGCTGCTCCTTTATGGAGTGCTGATCGGCTACGGGGTCCTGATCACCTACGAGCTGCGCCTGCTCGGCTGGCTGTAAGAACCTTTAATTCCTTTTAATTCAAGGGCCAGCACCCGGCCTGCAATTTCCTCGCGCGCGCGTTTCCGCTAAACTACCGCCTCGCTCTTTGCCACTCCCCATGCTGGAACCTACACCTCTTTTCGGCGGCAATGCCGCCTTTCTCGATGCCCTCTACGAGCAGTACCTGCGCGATCCCGCGAGCGTAGAGGAAAAATGGCGGCGCTACTTCGAGGGCCTGCCGGGGCCGAAGGGCGCGGAGCGTCCCCAGGGACCGATCGAGGCGGCGCTCGCCGAGCGTGCACGCCAGCCGCGCGCCGCCGCGCCAGCCTCGCCCGGCAAGGGCGGCGGCATCAACGCCAAGCAGGCAGCCGTCTCCCGGCTCATCCAGGTCTGGACGAACCGCGGCCACCTGGTCGCGAACCTCGATCCGCTGGGCCTCACGCACCGGCCGCGGCCGGCGGTGCTCGACCTCGACTACTTCGGGCTCGAGCCGGCCGATCTCGACGCGGAATTCGTCACCGCCAGCCGTACCCAGGCCGTGCCGCAGCGGATGAGGCTGCGCGAGATCCTGCGCCAGCTCGAGCACATCTATGCCGGACCCATCGGGGCCGAGTTCGCGCATGTATCGGAGTCGCAGGAGCGCCTGTGGCTGCAGGACCGGTTCCAGGCGGGGCGGCTGCAGCACCGCTTCACCGCGCAGGAGAAGCGCAACATCCTCTGGCAGCTCACGGCCGCCGAGGGACTGGAGCGCTATCTTCACACCCGCTTCGTCGGCCAGAAACGCTTCTCGCTCGAGGGCGGAGATACGCTCCTGCCGCTTCTCGATGACCTAATCCAGAGCAGCGGCGGCGCGAAGGTCGAGGAAGTGGTGATCGGCATGGCGCACCGCGGGCGCCTCAATGTCCTCGTCAATCTGCTCGGCAAATCGCCGGCGACGCTCTTCTCGGAGTTCGAGGGCGCGTATGACCTGAGCCACCTGAAAGGCTCGGGCGATGTGAAGTATCACAAGGGCTTCTCCGCCGACCTCAAGACCCCCTCCGGCAACGTGCACACGGTCCTCGCCTTCAACCCGTCGCACCTCGAGGTCGTCAATCCGGTGGTCGAGGGCTCGGTCCGCGCACGCCAGGAGCGGCGCAACGACACCAAGGGCGATCGGGTGCTGCCGCTCCTCATCCACGGGGATGCAGCGTTCGCCGGCCAGGGCGTCGTCATGGAGATGCTGCAGCTCTCTCAGGCGCGCGGCTACTACACCGGCGGCACGGTCCACGTCATCATCAACAACCAGGTGGGTTTCACCACCTCGGAGCCGCACGACGCCCGCTCGACGCTCTACTGCAGCGACGTCGCGAAGATGCTGGAGGCGCCGATCTTCCACGTGAACGCGGACGATGCCGAGGCGGCCGTGTTCGTTGGACGTCTTGCGCTCGAGTACCGCATGCGCTTCCACAAGGATGTCGTGATCGATCTCGTCTGCTATCGCCGCCACGGCCACAACGAGGCCGACGAGCCGGCGGCGACTCAGCCCGTCATGTATCGGACCATCCGGCAACACCCCACGACCCGTCAGCTCTACGCCGACAAGCTGGTGGCGGAGGGCTCCCTCACGCAGGCCGACGCCGACGCCATGCCGGAGCAATATCGCGACGGGCTCGACCAGGGCCGGCCGCAGGCACGCGCTGCCCTCGGCATGATCGGCAACAAATTCACGGTCGACTGGACACGGCACGCCCAGGCGGACTGGACGGAGAGGGTGGGCACGGGGGTCGAGCAGGCCCGCCTGCAGTCCCTCGGCAAGCGGCTGCTGGACCTGCCGTCCGACCTGACGCTGCACCCTCGCGTCGCCAATGTCATGGCCAACCGCAGGAAGATGCTTGCGGCGGAGCTGCCTCTCGACTGGGGATGCGCGGAGACACTCGCCTACGCTTCTTTGGTCGAAGACGGTTTCTCGGTGCGCATCAGCGGTCAGGACAGCGGCCGCGGCACCTTCTTTCACCGCCACGCGGTGCTGCACGATCAGGGCTCTCAACGGGTCTACATCCCGCTGCAGCACGTCGCCAGCCCGCAGCCGCGAGTCGAGATCATCGACTCGGTGCTCTCGGAAGAGGCGGTGATGGGCTTCGAGTACGGCTACTCGACCACCGAGCCCAACTGCCTCTCGATCTGGGAAGGCCAGTACGGCGATTTCGCCAACGGCGCCCAGGTCATCATCGACCAGTTCATCAGCTCGGGCGAGGCCAAGTGGGAGCGTTACTGCGGACTCGTGCTCTTCCTGCCCCACGGGTACGAAGGCGCGGGGCCGGAGCATTCCTCCGCGCGGCTCGAGCGCTATCTGCAGCTCTGCGCGGAAAACAACATGCAGGTGTGCGTGCCCTCGACGCCCGCGCAGATGTTCCACATGCTGCGCCGGCAGATGCTGCAGTCGTTCCGCAAGCCGCTCATCGTCATGACGCCGAAGAGCCTGCTGCGGCACGATCTGTCGGTCTCGAGCCTCGAGGACCTGACCCGCGGCAGCTTCGCCCGCGTGATCGGGGAGAGCGACGACCTGCCGCCGCAGGGCGTGCGGCGGGTGGTCTTCTGCAGCGGCAAGGTGTACTTCGATCTGCTGAAGGCACGGCGCAAGGACGGCGGCCGCGACGTCGCGCTGGTGCGCATCGAGCAGCTCTATCCCTTCCCGACGGAGGAGTACGAGGCCGCCGTGGCGCGCTACCCGAACGCGCGTGAAGTGGTGTGGTGTCAGGAAGAGCCGCAGAACCAGGGCGCCTGGTACCAGATCCGCCACCGGCTGCAGGAGCCGCTCAATCAGCGGCGCATCGTGCTCTACGCCGGCCGCGCGCCGGCTGCGGCGCCCGCCACCGGGATCGGCAAGATCCACGAGGCCGAGCAACGATCGCTCATCGACGCCGCGCTGCACGGCGCGGCCACAGAGGATTCCGCCCGAGAGACGACCCGGCTCACGCCCGGTGCCGCTCCCGCCGCGGGCAGCCAGCCGGCGCCCGCGACGCCGCTCCGAAAGAAGAGTTCATAGAGTTCATGAGCACCGAGATCAAAGTCCCCCAGCTGCCCGAATCCATCACCGACGCCACGCTCGTCGCCTGGCACAAGAAGCCGGGCGAAGCCGTCAAGCGCGACGAGAATCTCGCCGACCTCGAGACCGACAAGGTGGTGCTCGAAGTCCCGGCCCCCGCGAACGGCGTGTTGCGGGAGCTGAAGGTGGAGAAGGGCGCCGTGGTCACCGCGGGCCAGCTCCTGGCCCTGTTCGAGGAAGGCGCCCAGGCGGCCGCCGCGCCGGCCGCGGCCAAAGCGGCGCCCGCGGCCGAGGAGCTCAAGGCCACCGGCACCGAAGGCGGCAAGGAGAAGCTCAGCCCCTCCGTGCGCCGGCTGATCGAGGAGAACCGGCTCGATGCCGCCGCCATTCCTGCGAGCGGCCGCGACGGCCGGCTGACCAAGTCGGACGTCGTCGATTTCCTCGGCAGGAAGCCGGGCGCTGCTTCGGCAGACGGCCCGTCCGCTCCTGCGGCAACGCTAGCCTCGGCGCCGGCGCCCGCGGCACGCGCACCGGCACCGACTGCCCCGGCTCTCCCCGCTGGCGCCCGCGGCGAGCAGCGCGTCCCGATGACGCGCCTGCGGCAGCGCATCGCGCAACGCTTGATCGAGGCACAGTCGACGCAGGCGCTCCTGACCTCGTTCAACGAGGTCGATCTCACCGCAGTGAATGAGCTGCGCGCCCGGCACAAGGAGCGCTTCGAGAAGGAGCACGGCGTGAAGCTCGGCTTCATGTCCTTCTTCGTGAAAGCCTCCATCGAGGCGCTGAAGAAGTTTCCGGTCACCAATGCCTCGATCGACGGCAACGACATCGTCTATCACGAGTTCTATGACATCGGCGTCGCCGTCTCGACCGAGCGCGGGCTGGTCGTGCCCATCGTCAGGGACGCCGACGCCAAGAGCTTCGCGACCCTCGAGAAGGAGATCGGCGAGTACGCGAAGAAAGCGCGGTCGGGCGGCCTCGCGATCGAGGACCTGACGGGCGGCACGTTCACCATCACCAACGGCGGCGTATTCGGCTCGCTGATGTCGACGCCCATCGTGAATGCGCCCCAGAGCGCCATTCTGGGGATGCACAAGATCCAGGAGCGGCCCATGGTGGTCGGGGGCCAGATCGCCATCCGCCCCATGATGTACATCGCCATCACTTACGATCACCGCATCATCGATGGCCGTGAGGCCGTGCAGTTCCTCGTGACGGTCAAGGAGTGCCTCGAGGACCCCGGCCGCATGCTGTTGGGAGTTTGATCCATGGCTGATTCGTTCGACGTCGTCGTCATCGGCGGCGGCCCCGCCGGCTATCCGGCCGCCATTCGCGCCGCCCAGAACAAGCTGACCGTGGCCTGCATCGACGAGTGGAAGAACCGCGACGGCACGCTGTCCTTCGGCGGCACCTGTCTCAATGCCGGCTGCATTCCCTCCAAGGCGCTGCTCGAGTCCACCGAGCTGTATCACCGCGCGCAGGAGGAGTTCGCGGCGCACGGCATCCGCACGAGCGGTGTCAGCTTCGACGTCGCGCAGATGCAGAAGCGCAAGTCGGGCATCGTGAAGACGATGACGCAGGGCATTCTCGCGCTCTTCAAGGCCGCCGGCGTGACGCCGCTGCAGGGCCATGGCCGGCTTCTGCCGGGCCGGCGGGTCGAGTTCACGGCCGCCGACGGCACGCGCCGCGAGCTGACCGCGAAGCAGGTGATCCTCGCCTCGGGCTCCGCGCCCATCGAGCTGAAGTCCGCTCCCTTCCAGGCGCCGTACATCGTCGACTCGTGGGGTGCGCTCGATTTCGATGCGGCGCCGAAGCGGTTGGGCATCATCGGCGCCGGCATCATCGGCCTGGAGCTGGGCAGCGTCTGGCGCCGCCTGGGAAGCGAAGTGACGGTGCTCGAGGCGCTGCCGGACTTCCTGCCGACCGCCGATCAGCAGCTCGCCAAGGAGGCCGTGCGGCACCTGAAGAAGCTCGGGCTCGATATCCGCCTGGGCGCCAAGGTGACCGGCGCCCGGGTCACCGGCGGCGCCGTCGAGGTCGCTTATACCGATTCCAAGGGCGCGCAGACATTGACGGTCGACAGGCTCTTCGTGGCCATCGGCCGCCGGCCGTACACGCGGGACCTCCTTGCGGCAGGCACCGGCGTCGAGCTCGACGAGCGCGGCTTCATCAAGGTCGACCATCAGTGCCGCACAGCCGCGGAAGGCGTTTGGGCTGTGGGCGACTGCGTGCGTGGTCCCATGCTGGCCCACAAGGGCAAGGAGGAGGGCGTGATGGTGGCCGACCTCATCGCGGGACGCTACGGCGAGGTCAACTACAAGACGGTTCCGTCGGTGATCTACACCGCACCGGAGATCGCCTGGGTCGGAGAGACCGAGGAGCAGGTGAAGGCGAGCGGCCGGCCCTACAAGGTGGGTGTGTTCCCCTTCCTCGCCAGCGGCCGCGCGCGCGCGATGGAACAGGCGCAGGGCTTCGCCAAGATCGTCGCCGCGCAGGACGACGATGAGATCCTCGGCGTGCACATCATCGGCCCGCTGGCCGGCGAGCTCATCGCCGAGGCGGTGTTGGCGATGGAGTATTCCGCGAGTACCGAGGACCTGCAGCGCACCATTCATGCACATCCGACGCTGTCGGAAGCGGTGCACGAGGCGGCGCTCGCGGCCGACAAGCGCGCGATCGATTCCATCAACCGCTGAGTCAGCCGATCCGCCTCGCCTGGATCACGTTGGGGACGGCCCCCAGGCGCTGCAGCACGCGCGCGAGCTGGTCGAGACTGCCGACGGGCACCGTCAGCCGGACGTGTGCGGTTCC
>JASHVV010000323.1 GCA_030044385.1 Gammaproteobacteria bacterium | reverse complement strand
ATCAGCCGGTGATCGGGACGGTAGAAATCCCTTTCGTTGATCACATCGGCGACCTGGTCCCAGGCGCTGGCGTCGAGCAGCAGACCGCCGAGGACGGCCTGCTCCGCCTCGATGGAATGAGGCGGTGTCGGTGAATCCACCGCGGTGACCGAGCCGCGCTCGCGACGCGCTTTGGCGGGATCGGCCACCGGCGGCTATTCCTTTTCCGTTATGGGGCGGAAGCTACTCTTCCGCCACGATCGACACGGCGAGCGGCACGTCGATGTCGGCGTGCAGATGCAGCATCACCGAATGCTCGCCCAACGTGCGCAACGGGCCGTTGGGCAGCCGCACCTCGCTGCGCTCCACCTTGAAACCGGCCTTCGAGCAGGCCTCGGCGATGTCGCTGGTGCCGATCGAGCCGAACAGCTTGCCCTCGGTGCCGGCCTTGGCGGGGATCACCAGCTTGAAATCCTTCATCGCCGCGGCGCGCTCCTCGGCCGAGGAGAGGTGCTCGCGCGCCAGGCGCTCGAGCTCCGTGCGGCGCGCCTCGAAGCGCGCGATGTTGTCGGGCGTGGCGAGAGTCGCCTTGCCTTCGGGCAGCAGGTAGTTGCGCCCGAATCCGGACTTCACCTTCACCCGATCGCCGATGTTGCCGAGGTTGGCGACCTTCTGCAGCAGAATGATTTCCATCGCTCCGGCCTCAGTGCTGATCGGTGTAGGGCAGCAGCGCCAGGAAGCGCGCGCGCTTGATCGCGACGGCGAGCTGGCGCTGGTAGAAGGACTTCGTGCCGGTGATGCGGCTCGGGACGATCTTGCCGGTCTCGGAGATATAGCCCTTCAGCGTGCCGAGATCCTTGTAATCGATGTGCGTGACGCCTTCGGCCGTGAAGCGGCAAAACTTCTTGCGGCGCGAGAAACGGCTGCCGCCGCCACCGCCGCCGCCGCGGCCCTCGCGGCCTTCACGGCCCTCGCCGCGGCCTTCGCCGTTGCCACCGCCCATGGAATTGGGTGCTCTGCTGTTCATGTGTGATATTCCCGTGCGTCGATCTTACGCGTTGTCCAGACCGCCATCGCCTTCGCCCGCAAGCGGAGACGACTCATCGCGCAGCCGCTCGCGGCGGCGGCCGCCGGCCTCGCCTTCCTCGTCGGCCGTCTTGGCCATCGGCGAGGGCTCGGTCACCGCGGAATCCATGCTCACCACCAGGTGGCGCAGCACGGCGTCGCTGAACCGGAACGCGCCCGTCAGGTCACCGAGGGTCTTCTGATCGCACTCGATGTTCATGAGCACATAGTGCGCCTTGTGCACCTTGGCGATGGGATAGGCCAGCTGGCGGCGGCCCCAATCCTCGAGCCGGTGGACGCGGCCGGAACCGGCGGCGATCATGCCTTTGTAGCGCTCGATCATGGCGGGCACCTGCTCGCTCTGATCGGGATGGACCAGGAATACGATCTCGTAGTGCCTCATGTGTCCTCCTCACGGATATGAAGCCGCCCGTCGCGAGGCTTGGCGGGGTGCGGCAAGGAGATTCCGCCCGCCGGAAGGCGCGGACGACCCTTCGAAAAGGGGGCGCGCAGAATACTGAAACTGCGGCAGGACTGCAATGCGCCGCTCCCTGGACTCCCCCACTCACTGGGCTCGCTGGCGCACCGCCTCATAGAGCAGCATGCCGGCGGCCACCGACACGTTGAGGCTCTCCACCGCCCCCAGCTGCGGCAGTCGGGCCGTCCAATCGCACGTCTGCCGGGTCAGCTGCCGCAGCCCTGCCCCTTCCGCACCGAGCACCAGCACCACCGCACCCTTGAGGTCGACTTCGTGGGCGCGCTTTGCGCCATCGGTGTCCGCACCGACCACCCACAACCCGGTGTCCTTGAGCAGCTTCAGAGTGCGCACGAGATTCGTGACGGCTACTACCGGGGTCGTTTCAGCAGCGCCGACCGCCACCTTCCGCACGACAGGGGTGACCTGCGCGGCGCGATCACGTGGCACGATGACGGCGAGCGCCCCGCAAGCATCGGCCGTCCGAAGGCAGGCCCCCAGGTTGTGGGGGTCCTGCACCCCATCGAGCGCGAGGATCAGTGGTGCTCTAGCGTCCTGCTGGGCGGCCTGCGCGGCGTCCTGAACGGCCGTGAGCAGGTCATCCTCGGTCCAGGGTGGCAGCGGCCGGATATCGGCGACGATGCCTTGGTGTGAGACGTCCCCGAGCTTCTGCTTGAGAGCCTGGGCGTCGACCCGCTGCACGGGAATCTGCTGGCGGCGGGCGAGCTCGTCGATCTCTCGCACGCGCGGATCATCGCGCCGCTCCGCCATCCGCACGGCCTCGACGCGCTCCGGATGCTTCCGCAGCATCGCGCGGACGGCGTGCAGGCCATAGATGGTTTGCGAGCCCTGTCCCTGCGGCCTCCTGGAATCCGGGCCCTTCATGGCTCGCTGGCCAGGTCGAGGTCCACCAGGCCTTCGATGGGGTTCACCGCCGTCACGACGACCCTGACGTGGGATCCGGTGCGCAGCCGCCGTCCCGTCCGCCGGCCACGCCAGCCGTGGCCATGCTCTTCCATCTCGTAATCGTCATCCCGAAGGTTGTCGATGTGCAGCAATCCGTCCACGGCGACGTCGAGAATCTGCACGAAGCAGCCGAACTCGACCACTGTGGTGATGAGGCCCTGGAACGTCTGGCCGATGCGCTCGAGCAGATAGCTGCACTTGAGATAGGTCGCGACATACCGGTCGGCCTCGTCCGCCCGCTTCTCGAGCTTGGACGTGCCCTCGCCGAGACCGGCGAGCTGCGCCGGCTCGTAGCGCACGCCGGCGGTGCCCGCGGCTCCGATCAGCGCCTTCAGGGTGCGGTGCACCACGAGGTCGGGGTAGCGCCGGATGGGCGAGGTGAAGTGCGCATAGTGGCCGAGCGCCAATCCGAAATGGCCGATGTTGGTCGGCTGATATACGGCCTGCGGCATCGCGCGCACGATCAGCGACTCGATGAACGGCCGCTCGGCGGTGTGCCCCAGGCGTCGGGCGATGGCCTGAAGATCCCGGGTCGTGACGGTCTCCGGCAGATGCGCCTCGATGTCGAGCGCCCGAAGCGCTCCCGTCAGCCGGTCGAGCTTTTCGGGATCGGGCTGGCCGTGCACCCGGTAGAGCGTGGGGGTGTGGGTCTTCTCCAGCTCCTGCGCGACGGCGACGTTCGCCAGGATCATGCATTCCTCGACCAGGCGGTGGGCATCGTTGCGGGTACGCAGCTCGATGCCCTTCACGCGCTCCCCGGCGTCGATCACGAACTCCGCCTCGGCGGCATCGAAATCGAGCGCGCCGCGCTTGCTGCGTGCCTTGTGCAGGGCGCGATAGACGTCCACGAGCACCAGGAGAGGCTCCACCAGCGGCCCCAGCTGCTCG
>JASHVV010000322.1 GCA_030044385.1 Gammaproteobacteria bacterium | reverse complement strand
GTCGAGATCAACGGCAAGCCGGTCAAGGCCCGCAAGGGCGAGATGATCATCCGCGTCACCGACGCGAACGGCGCCTACGTGCCGCGTTTCTGCTATCACGACAAGCTGACCGTCGCGGCCAACTGCCGCATGTGCCTGGTGGAGGTGGAGAAGGCGCCGAAGCCCATGCCGGCCTGCGCGACGCCGGTCGCCGAGGGCATGAAGATCTTCACCGATTCGCCGCGGGCCATCGGCGCGCAGCGCGCGACCATGGAGTTCCTGCTGATCAATCACCCGCTCGACTGCCCGATCTGCGACCAGGGCGGCGAGTGCGAGCTGCAGGACCTGGCGCTCGGCTTCGGCCGCGACTACTCCCGCTTCAGCGAGCGCAAGCGCTCCGTCCAGGACGAGAACCTGGGCCCCCTGATCGCCACCGACATGACGCGCTGCATCCATTGCACGCGCTGCATCCGCTTCACCGAGGAGATCGCCGGCATCCAGGAGCTGGGCATGATCGGCCGCGGCGAGCAGATGAAGGTGCGCACTTACATCGAGAGCACCGTGAACCATGAGCTCTCGGGCAACGTCATCGATCTCTGCCCGGTCGGCGCGCTCGTCTCCAAGCCCTACCGCTTCACCGCCCGCGCCTGGGAGATGACGTCCGTGCCGCTCGTCTCGCCGCACGACGGCACGGGCAGCAATCTCTTCGGACACGTGCTGCGCGGACGGCTGATGCGCGTGGTGCCGCGCGAGAACGAGGCGATCAACGAGGTCTGGATCGCCGATCGCGACCGCTTCAGCTATGAAGGGATCTACAGCGAGGACCGGCTGCAGCGCCCCATGATCCGCCAGGGGGTGGGCGGAGAGTGGGTGGAGACCGATTGGGAGACCGCCCTGGCCAAGGCGGCCGAGGGACTGCGCGGGCGCGGCTCCAACCTCGGCGTGCTGGCGAGCCCCTCCGGGACGCTGGAGGAGCTGTACCTCGCCGGGCGCATCGCCCGCGGACTCGGCAGCGGCAACATCGACTCGCGCCTTCGCCAGCGCGATTTCCGCGATCAGGGCGCGGACCCTCTCTATCCGAGTCTCGGCCTGCGCATCGCAGACATCGACTCCCTGCAGGGCTTGCTGATCGTCGGCGCGCACCTGCGCCGCGAGGCGCCGATCCTGGCGCACCGCGTGCGCAAGGCGGCGCGGCGGGGCGCCAAAGTCGCGTTGCTCAACCCCGCCGTGTTCAGCTACCACTTCCCGGTGGCGGCATATATGCAATCGTCGCCGGGGACTCAGGTCGCGGATCTCGCGGCCATTCTGCGCGTGGCGGCGCAAGCCGCGGGCGCCGCGGTTCCGGGCCACCTGTCGCAGGCGGTCGCCGGCGCGCAAGTCACTGAGCAACATCGCGCCGTGGCCGCGGCGCTGGCCGCGGGCGACACCGCCGGCAAGCGCGCCGTGTGGCTGGGCGCTCTGGCGCTTCGCCATCCGTGCTTCGCCGACTTGCGGGCGCTCGCCGCCGCTCTGGCGCAGGTCACGGGGGCTTCCCTCGGCGTGCTCGCGGAAGGCGCGAATGCCGCCGGAGCCCGGCTTGCCGGCGCCGTGCCGCATCGCGAGGCGGGCGGCAAGGCCGCCGGCTCGCCCGGCCTGACGGCGGCCGACATGATGGCGCGGCCGCTCGAGTCCTATCTGCTGCTCGGCGGCGTGGAGCCATGGATCGACGCGCCGGAGAGCGATGCCGAGCTCACTCTGGGACAGGCGGAGCGGGTCGTCGCCATCACGCCGTACGCCAGCGAGACTTTGCGCAGGGTTGCCCATGTGCTCCTGCCGGCCGGCACGTTCGCGGAGACTTCCGGCACCTATGTGAATCTCGAAGGAGTCTGGCAGACCCAGACCGGCGCGGCCGCTCCGGTCGGAGAATCGCGCCCCGGCTGGAAGATCCTGCGCGTGCTCGGCAATCTCCTCGGCCTCTCCGGTTTCGAGTACCAATCCTCGGAGGAGGTCCGGGCGGAGTTGGCGACGCTGATCGGCACGCCGACGGCGTATGCGGCCCCGACGTATGCAGGGCAGCACTCGGTCGCGCAGCAGTCTGGCACTCAGCCCAAGACGAATGTCATTGACGTGCCGATGTATCAGATCGACGCCGTCGTGCGCCGTGCTCCTTCATTGCAAAAAACCCGCGAAGGCCGCACGCCCGCGGTGACCTACTGATCATGTTGCAAACCCTTGTCACGGCCTGGACGTCGATCCCGGCCATCGCCCGGACGACGGTGTGGATCGTGATCGTCACGGTCGTGCTCATCCTCTGCGTCGCCTTCCTGACGCTCTGGGAGCGCAAGGTCATCGGCTGGATGCAGCTGCGCCGGGGACCGAACCGGGTGCGCATCCTCGGGCTCTTCCCGGGGCTCGGCCAGCCGTTCGCCGACGTCTTCAAGCTCCTGACCAAGGAAGTGGTCATCCCGACGAACGCCAACAAGCTCATCTTCTGGGTGGCGCCCATGATCGCGCTCATCCCCGCGTTCGCGGCCTGGGCGGTGATTCCGCTGTCGCCGGATCTCGTCATCTCCAAGGCCAATGCGGGGCTGCTCTATCTGCTCGCGCTCAGCTCGATGGGTGTCTACGGGGTGATCCTCGCGGGCTGGTCGGCCAACTCGAAGTATGCGTTTCTCGGCGCGCTGCGCTCGGCGGCGCAGATGGTGGCCTACGAGATCGCCATGGGCTTCGCGCTGGTCGGCGTGCTGATGGCCTCGGGCAGCATGAACCTCGGCACCATCGTGCGCAGCCAGGAGGGCGGGGTGCTGTCGCAGAACTGGTTCTGGCTGTTCCCCCTCCTCATCGTTTATTTCATCTCGGGAGTGGCCGAGACCAACCGCGCGCCCTTCGACGTCGCCGAAGGCGAGTCGGAGATCGTCGCGGGCTTCCACGTCGAGTACTCGGGGATCGCGTTCGCGCTCTTCTTCCTCGCCGAGTACGCCAACATGATCCTCATCTCGGCGCTGACGGCGGTGTTCTTCTTCGGCGGGTGGCTGTCGCCGTGGCAGGGCTATCCGGGCATCGGCGCCACGATCCTCGGCCAGCCGAGCTTCCTCTGGCTGGCCCTGAAGATCTTCCTGGTCGTGTTCGTGTTCCTGTGGTTCCGGGCCACCTTCCCGCGCTACCGCTATGACCAGATCATGCGGCTGGGCTGGAAGGCGCTGATTCCCGTGACCCTGGTGTGGATCGGGGTGGAGATGGTGCTCGCGCACTATCACGTCGGCCCCTGGGCCCGGCCCTGGTTTCGCTAGCCCAAGACGCACGCTCACCCAGAACCATGAAGCGACACCACTCCATAGACCAGGTACAGGATGTACCCCGCCGCCGCAGGTGGCGGACATTGAGCCAAAAACCACGCTTTTTGGCTCAATGGCGCTGGGCCGGGCAGGAGCCCGGATCCAGCGCTTCAGACTAGAGGCGAGGCGATGGCCAATCCGCTGAAGACATTCCTCATGCCGGAGCTCATCAAGGGACTCTCGGTCACGGCGCGCACCTTCTTCCAGCGCAAGTACACGCTCAACTACCCGGAGGAGAAGACCCCGCAGTCGCCGCGCTTCCGCGGCTTGCACGCGCTGCGCCGTTACGCCAACGGTCAGGAGCGCTGCATCGCCTGCAAGCTGTGCGAGGCGGTCTGCCCGGCCGTGTGCATCACGATCGACTCGGACGTGTCGCAGGACGGCACCCGGCGCACCACCCGTTACGACATCGATCTCTTCAAGTGCATCTACTGCGGTTTCTGCGAGGAAGCCTGTCCGGTGGACGCGATCGTGCTCACCCGCATCCACGAGTACCACATGGAGCACCGCGGCGAGAACATCATGAGCAAGGACAAGCTGCTCGCGGTCGGGGAGCGCTACGAGTCCATGATCGCCGCCGACAAGGCGGCCGATGCGCCGTACCGATGAGCCGGCGCCCGAGGCGTAAACCATGCTAGTGCAGATCCTCTTCTACATCTTCGGCACGCTGCTCGTCGTCAGCGCGCTCGGCCTGATCACCGCGCGCAACCCGGTGTACTCGGCGCTGTTCCTCGTGCTGTGCTTCTTCCACTCCGCGGTGATCTGGCTGCTCGTCGAGGCGGAATTCCTCGCCATCGTGCTCGTGCTCGTCTACGTGGGCGCGGTGATGGTGCTCTTCCTGTTCGTGGTCATGATGCTCGACATCAACCTCGCGGAGCTGCGGCGCGGCTTCACGCGCTTCGCCTGGCTCGGGTGGCTCACCGCCATCGCCGTCATCGCGGAAATCGTCGGCGTCGTCTGGTCGCACGGCCTCACCGGCCTCGATGTCAGCCGCGGCGAGGTGCCGGAGCCGGCGAGCTACAGCAACACGCTGGCGCTCGGCCAGGTCATTTACACGCGCTATGCCTACCCGTTCGAGCTCGCCGCCGTGCTGCTCCTGGTCGCGATCGTGGCGGCCATCACGCTCACCATGCGCCGCCGCCAGGGCCTGAAGGTTCAGGACATCTCGCGCCAGGTGTCGGTCCGGGCCGCCGACCGGGTGCGCATCGTCAAGATCGAGCCGGAGAAGCGGACATGATCACGCACGCCATCACCCTGGCGGACCTCCTCACCCTCTCCGGCGTGCTGTTCGCGCTGGCCGTGGCCGGCATCTTCCTCAACCGCAAGAACGTCATCCTGCTCCTCATGTGCGTGGAGCTGCTGCTGCTGGCGGCCAACTTCAATTTCATCGCCTTCTCGCGCGTCTCGGGCGACATCAACGGCCAGGTGTTCGTGTTCTTCGTGCTCACCGTGGCGGCGGCGGAGTCGGCCATCGGGCTCGCCATCCTGGTGGTGCTGTTCCGCGAGCGGCGCAGCATCAACGTCGAAGACCTGAATACCCTGCGAGGCTGACGCCGCATGAATCCGCACGTGCTGATCGCCATTCCCTTGCTGCCGCTCGTGGCTGCCGTGATCGCGGGCCTCGGCGGGCGCGTCATCGGACGCGCGGGCGCGCACACCGTGACCATTCTCGGGGTCGCGATCTCCTTCGCCCTGTCGATGTACGTGCTCAAGCAGCTCTACGCGGATGGTGTCCCGAGCTTCAACGCGCCCGTGTACACCTGGGCGCTGACCGACGGCGTACACATCGACGTGGGATTCCTGATTGACCGCCTGACCGCGCTCATGATGGCGGTGGTGACGTTCGTGTCGCTCTGCGTGCACGTCTACACCATCGGGTACATGCGGGACGACCCCGGTTACATCCGTTTCTTCAGCTACATCTCACTGTTCACCTTCTCGATGCTGATGCTCGTGATGTCGAACAACTTCATGCAGCTGTTCTTCGGCTGGGAGGCGGTCGGCGTGGTGTCGTACCTGCTGATCGGGTTCTGGTACACCCGCCCGAGCGCGGTGTTCGCCAATCTCAAGGCATTCATCGTCAACCGGGTGGGCGACTTCGGCTTCATCATCGGCATCGCAGCCGTGTTCTCGTACACCGGATCCCTCTCTTACCATGCGGCCTTCGTGGCCGCTCCGCACCTGGCGCATGCGGTCATCCCGATCACCGCGACGACCGACGCGAAC
>JASHVV010000321.1 GCA_030044385.1 Gammaproteobacteria bacterium | reverse complement strand
GCATGCAGTACCAACATTCGTCGTAGCGCATGTGAGCCTTGCCGGTGACCTCGTTGATCCACAGGACATCGAGCGGGCACACGTCGATGCAGACGCGGCAGCCCTTGTCGGCGATGCATTTGTCCTCGTCGACCACCACGGGAACGTTGGTGCGGGATATCGCAATCGGCATCTGGGTTTCCTCAGGCAGTCGCCGCCTGGCGGACGCGCAGGCGGTGATAGGCTTCGCGCTCCTCGCCATCGACGGGCACGATGTAAGGCTCGACGGGGCGCTTGAAGCTCGTCATCTCGCCGCGCTCGCTCCTGGCCAGCTGGCAGTGAACGCGCCAGCTCGCATCGTCGCGCTGCGGGAAGTCGACCCGGTAGTGGTAGAGGCCCCAGCGGCTCTCCTGGCGAAAGAGCGAGGCGCGCGCGGCCATCTCCGCGCAGTCGAGTATGTGCTGGGTCTCCGCGGCGCGCAGCGCCTCGTGCGGGTCGGCGGCGCAGAGCCCCTCGACATCGCCGCGGACCTGCAGCAGCCGCTCGAGGCCGATCTCGAGCTTGCGCGTGACTTTGGGCGGCTGCAGATAGTCGTTGACCAGGCGGCGGATCTTGTACTCCATCTGCGCGGGCGGGATCCCGTCGGCGCGCGCGAGCGGCGCGAGGAGCCGCCGGCGCTCGCGCTCGATGAAGTCCTCATCCACGGGCCCGGGCTCGCACCCGCCGGCGAACGCCGCCGCCTGCTCGCCGGCGATCTGGCCGTAGACGAAGGCGCCGAGCATGTAATTGTGCGGAACGGAAGCCATGTCGCCTGCGCCGTAGAGGCCGGGCACGCTGGTCGCGGCGTGCTCGTCGATCCAGACTCCCGAGGCGCTGTGGCCGCTGCAGAAGCCGATCTCGGAGATATGCATCTCGACCATCTGGCGGCGGTAATCGGTGCCGCGCCCCTGGTGGAAGCGCCCGCGTGTCGGGCGCTCGTTGCTGTGCAGGATGGACTCGATCTCGCCGATCGTCTCCTCCGCGAGATGGTCGAGCTTGAGGAACACCGGGCCCCGGCCGCTCGTGAGCTCCCGGTGGAACTCGAGCATCATCTGCCCGCTCCAGTAGTCGCACTCGATGAAGCGCTCGCCGCCCGCATTGGCGGTGTAGCCGCCCAGCGGGCCGGTGACGTACGCGCAGGCCGGCCCGTTGTAATCCTTCAGCAGCGGGTTGATCTGGAAGCACTCGAGATTGGTGAGCTCCGCGCCCGCATGGTAGGCCATCGCGTGGCCGTCGCCGCAGTTGGTGGGGTTCTCGTAGGTGCCGAAGAGATAGCCCGAGGAAGGCAGCCCCAGGCGTCCCGCGGCGCCTGTCGCCAGGATGACCGCGCGGGCACGGATCACCAGTACCTCCGCGGTGCGGGTGCCGAGCGCCACCGCGCCCGATACGCGACCTGACGCGTCTTTCAACAGGCGTGTCGCCTGGAAGCGATGCTCGATCTGTACACGCTCCCGCTTCAGGCGCCGGTAGAGGATCTTCTTGACGTTGTGCCCCTCGGGCATCGGCAGCACGTAGGTGCCTAGATGATGGACCTTCTTGACGTCGTATTCCCCGCTGCCGTCCTTCTGGAAGTGCACGCCCCACTCGTCGAGCTTGCGGATCATGTCGAAGCTTCTGGTGGCGTAGGCCATCAGCGTCTTCTGGTTGACGATGCCGTCGTTGGCGACGGTGATCTCCCTGACGTAGCTTTCCGGCGTCGCCCGCCCGGGGATGATGGCGTTGTTGAGTCCGTCCATGCCCATGCAGATCGCGCCGCTGCGCTTCACGTTGGCCTTCTCGAGCAGCAGCACACGCAGGCGCGGGTCACGCTCCTTCGCCGTGACGGCGGCCATGGGGCCCGCGGTGCCGCCGCCGATCACGAGCACATCGGCATCGACGACCCGGGGCGGGGAAGAGGGTGCGCTCACGGCTCAGGCCCTCGCCGCCTGCTCGAACGCCTTGAGGGTCTCGGCGCGGATGATGTCGAGACACTGGCGCTTGATGTCGATGAAGGCTGCAGCGGTCAGCATCGCGGGCGTCCGCGGCCGCGGCAGAGGTACGGCAATATCGGCGATCAGGCGGCCCGGGCTCGCGCTCATCACCACCACGCGGCTACCGAGGAACACGGCCTCGTCGACGTCATGGGTGACGAACAGCACCGTGTTGCCGAACTCCGCCCAGAGCGCCAGCAGGCTCTCCTGCATCATCGCGCGGGTCTGGGCGTCGAGCGCGCCGAACGGCTCGTCCATCAGCAGCACGCTCGGGTAGTTGGCGAGCGCGCGGGCGATGCCGACGCGCTGCTGCATGCCGCCCGAGAGCATGTGCGGATAATGGTCCTCGAAGGCCGAGAGACCGACCAGCGCCAGGAACTGACGGGCGCGCTCTTCCGCCAGCTCGCGGCCGAGCCCCGTCATGCGCGGACCGAAGGCGACGTTCTTCTTGACTGTCTTCCACGGAAACAGCGAGTGGTGCTGGAAGACCATGCCGCGCTTGGGTCCGGGACGGACGACATCCTCACCGTCGATCTGCACGCTGCCCGAGCTCGGATGCACGAAGCCGGCCAGGCAGTTGAGGAGTGTCGACTTGCCGCAGCCGGTGGGACCGAGAAGGCACACGAACTGGCCGGGCTCGATCTCCAGGCTTGCGCGCTCGACGGCGCGCCGCGCGCCGTTCTGGCCCGCCTGGATGCCGAATTCAACCGTCACCTCACGCACCGATACGTGCCCGCCGATCACCCGCTCGCGCCGCTCGGCCGGGGGTGCCGCGGCCGGCCGGCGCAGCGCGATCACGCTCACGGCGCGACTCCCACCTTGTCGCCCTGCCAGCGCAGCAGCGGCCGGGTCGCGAGGCGGACGAGGTGCGTGGTCAGAGTGCCGAGCGCGCCGATGCAGAGCATGCCGACGATGATCTGCGGGTACTCGACCAGTGAGTAGGCGTTCCAGGTGAAGTAGCCGATGCCGTATTGACCGCTGATCATCTCGCCGGCCAGGAGCGAGAACCAGGCCACACCCATGCCGACCGACAGTCCCGCCGTGATCGCCGGCAGCGCGCTCGGCAACACCACGTGCCAGAGGATGGCCGCGTCGCGGGCGCCGAGCGCACGGGCGGCCTGCACCAGATTCTTTGGGGTCTGCCCGACGCCGATCACGGTGTTGATGAGGATGGGGAAGAAGGCGCCGAGAAAAGTGATGAATACGATGCTCGACTCTTCCGTCGGCAACATCAGGATGGCGAGCGGGATGCACGCCACGGCCGGGATGGGCCTGACGATCTCCACGTACGGAGTCAGGATGTCCTGCGCGAGGCGAAATCGCCCCATGAGCACCCCGAGCCCGATGCCGAGGCCCGTCGCCAGCAGGTACGCGGCGCCGATCCGGCAGAGGCTGTAGGCGACGTCCACGTAGAACAGACGCTCGTCCAGAAGCTGCACGAGCACGCGCCAGATCTGCAGCGGCTCGGGTATGTTCTGGAAATTCAGGACGACATCGACCCCGCGGCTGGAGAGAAACTGCCAGGCGGCCAGGCCCGCCGCGACGCTCGCCAGCCGCAGGAGGTAGCGTCCGCCCATCCCGCGCAGCCGACCTGCGGCCGCCGCGGGCCTTGCCGCCCGCCGAACGGCCGCGGCCGCGGCGCGAGTGTCAGGGAGGTGGGATCCGCTGCGACCGATCGTCAGGGGGCGCGGTGAGGACACGATCAGTTCCTGGCCACCCGGGCCGAGCCGGCCGGGGAGCCTGCAAGGGCCTGGCTGTATGAGAGCAGCGTGCCGCCCGCCTTTCTGGAGAAGGCGATGGCATCCGGCCTCAGCAGGAAGGTCGTGAGCGAGCCATTCGCGGCGCGCACGTAATAGGCGGTCTTCCCGAAGATTTTGACACCGGTCGTAGCGTCGTAGACATACGTCGCATTGACTGTCTTGCCCGCCTTGGTGAGCGCGGTTACCGCGGCGAGTAGGGAAGCGGCGTTGGGATACGCGCTGATTCCTCCTCCCTGCACCCAGAGCTCATCCGGCAACCCCCTGTTGGCCGTCTTCGGATCGACCGTCACCGCGACCTGCGCATCGTAGTCGAGCCCCAGCTCCTTGTAAGCCTGGCGCACGTAGCGATCGTCGATCCACCGTGAGAAATCGAGCGTCGGGATGTTCTTGCCCTTGCGCAACACCTGGTAGTCGAACTCGAGCGTCTTGACGAAGAGCGGCTTGATGGTGGGGTCGAGCGTCAACACGCCGCCCTTGCTGAAGTAGAGGTAGAGGACTTCCTTGGGAACACCCGTCCAGCTCTCCATGGCGGTCGTGGCGCGCACGGGGTCCGCCCGTACCCAGCGATCGCCCGCGATCTCGGCCTTGATGAGCGCGACCACGATCTCCGGGTACTTCTCGGCGAAGTCCTTGCGGACGACTATCCCATGCAGGTACGGCACGCCCGTCTCGACGCCGCTGTAGATCATGCGGCCGGTGCCGCGATACTCGATGAGCTCCGACCAGGGGCAGAAATCCGCGTGCGCCGCGATCTTGCCGGCCGCGATGTTCGCCGCGCCGACCGAGGGTCCCTGGTTGAGGATGTTGACCTCGCCGGTCATGTGCGCGTCCTGGAGAGCCTTGAGCAGCATGCCCCAGGAGGCGCTGCCGAAGGGCGTCGATACGGTCTTGCCCTTGAGGTCCTGCAGGCTGTAGATGTCGGAGTGGATGGGGGCCACCATGCCGTTGCCTTCGCCGCGCAGGTTGTAGCCCGTGCCGGCCACGTAGAGCGATTCCTCGCGCCCGGTGGCCTGGAAGTTCGCCCCGTTGACGATGAGCGGATAGTCGCCCATCACCCCGAACTGCAGCTTGCCGGCGATCATCAGGTTGGTGATCGGCGGCCCCGAGGGGAAGTCCTTCCACTCCACGTCGTAGGTGAGGCCGCGGTACTTGCCGGTGTGCGGCAGGTACTTCTCCAGCAGGTGCAGGTTCTCGACCACCACGCCGGCCGGATAGGTGTCGGTGCACATGCTCTGATGGCCGATACCGATGGTGACCTCCTCCGCGCAAGCCCCGAGCGGGGCGGCGGCCAGGGCCACGATTGCGGCCGCGGAGGCGAGAACGGTAACGGAGCGAATGACCATGACAGAGAGACCCTCCAGAGCGACCAGGGGGCTCACGCGGAGCCCGGATGAGCGCTCTAGTCTCCCGGCGCCGACGGTAGCAAGTCAGTCGAGCGGAGGTTCCGTATCGGTTACAGGACCGAGTGCCGCGCGGCCGCGGTACGCCAGGGCGCTGCTGGCTCGCGCAGCAGCCGCTCGATCTCGGCGGTAAAGGCCCGCTCCAGACGCGTGTTGAACACGCCCGTCGCCGCACCGGCGAATCCCGCGTGCACGGCCCGGACGCGGCCGTCGCGGCCGACGAAGAAAGTTGTGGGAAATGCGTCGAGATCCACCGCCTGGGGAATCTTGGCGTGCAGCTCGTCAGGTGTGCCGGCGATCAGCACCGGGTAAGTGATCCCGAACTCCTTGACGAAAGCGCGCAGCTCGACGGGATCCTCGAGCTGATCGCGCTTCTCGAAGGCGAGCGTCACGATCTGCAGTCCACGCCGGTGATATTTCCTGTACAGCGCCTCGAGGAACGGTGCCTCGTCGTGGCAATTGGGACACCAGCTTCCGGCCACATCGACCAGCAGGACGTTGCCGCGAAAGCCTCCGTCGGTGCTCGACACGAGATGCCCCTCGAGATCCGGGAAGCTGAACCGAAAGACCTGCTCGGGGTCGCTCACCCGCGTGTGCAGGGCGGGATTCGCCGGTTGCGGCAGTCCCTTCGCTGCCGCGACTCGCAGGCGGTAGGCCGTCAACACGGTGTCGGGGCCGCGTTCCTCGTGCACGAGCAGCCGCAGCGTTCCGCCCGGTGCTGCCGTCACGTCAATCACGGCAGGGCGGGCTCCATCGAAGTGGCTCAGGAGGAGCCTCCCGTTGCGCCAGCTTCCGGTGAGCGCGCCAGTGTCGCCGTCCACACGCAGTATCGCCGCCGATACCCGCGGGCCGGACTGACGGACGATGAGCCGCCACGCCTTCTCGTCGGTCTTGGGGCTGTGTACCGGAACGAGCCACAGGCCGGCGATGAGCGGCGCATCTCCCGCGGGCGCATCCGCTGCCGGAGGAGTGTCGCGCCGGGCCTGAAACGCGTAGGGTTGCGCCGCCGAGCCGGGCGCTGTTGGCGCATAGGCGCCCCTGAGCGTACCGTCGGCTTCGAGCACCGCGTCGAGCCTGCGCGCATAAGCGGGATAGTTCAGGACCAGGTGGCCCGCCTCGTATGTCCCACTGGCCGAGACGATCCGTTGCCGGCCGTTGAAGAACCACCCGGATACCTTTCCCGCACGCACGGAGAGCCCGAAGCGGAACGGGACGTCGAGGGCGCCGACTTGAATCTGCGCCAGCCATGGCCCCGATATCGACGGGGGGCCTGCGTGGGGGAGCGTTGCGGCCGGGACCGCGCTGGGTGCTGCCGCCAGTGCGCCCGCAAGCAGCAGCGCTGCCCGGATCATCGCCTTGCTGCCGTTTGCGATCAGCTGCGGGCAGCCTGCGCCAGCGCGTAGCGTGCGCCTCGCGCCCGGTCGGACTGGATCGGGAGCGAGGATTGCGGCGTCTCGCGCGCGTCGTGCTCGACCCGGTCCCTCTTGCGCAACGCGACGGCCCAACCGATGAGCTCGAGCGGCGAGGGCAGCTCGGTCGGCGAACGGTAGCTCAGCTCGCGGCGGCAGCCCAGGCTCGAGTCGATGACCATGGCGAACCGCGGCCCGCTGCGGCCGATCCGGGCGCGAAGCGCGGCCGCGGCGAGATCCACGAGGAGAGTGACGGGTGGCGGCTCGTCGAGCGCCAGGACGGCGGTGGACTCAGGGTCGAGCGCCGCCAGGCGCCCGAGCCAACCTTGTGTCGGATCCTGCGCGCCCCGCGCCAGCGCGAGCGCCGCCACACCGCGCTCACCGAGGCTGCGGCTGAGGACGCTGACCCAGCGGTCCATCTCCAGCTGCTCCTGAGCGAAGTCCTCGGGGTGCGAGAAGAGGATCGCCCACCGGTGCGCCAGCCAGCCGCGCAGTGAGGCCGCATCGCAAGACCCGTTGGCGAGGTGCTCGAGCCGGCTGTCCGGCAGCGCCAGTACCGTCATAACGCCTCCTTACACTCAGCTTGTCCCCGCCGGAGCGGGATTGGGCGCATCTTGCCCGCGCGGCGGTGTCAAAGTCTGTCTTATTTCGGTGACGGATAAGTGTCAGGGCGCGGCCCATGCCGCCATCGAGCGGGCGGCAATGACATTGGAAGTTCCGTCACGGTGACATTCCGGTATCGGCAGCGGGGCGACGGTGCCCCGCAAGCCGGTCGCGGGCCGGCGCGCCGCGGAAAACGACCGGACTGTTCCACCTTTCAAACATCTCACGACGAAGATCGTGACTTCGCGGCGCCGCGTGGGCGCATATGCTGTATCGTTATGAGCCTAGTCTCATAGAGTGGTGGACGATGCGGGGCCGCCCTCAGCATCATCCGCGCTGGTCACGCTGACGTCTGTTGCGTGCAACGGCATGCGTACCAACAATTTCAACAAACACATCGCATCGAAATATCTGAAGAGGAGACGCGACCGCACATGAGTACATTAGTCAAGACCGGCGTCCTCGCCGCACTGACGGGCGTCGGCCTGGCGGCCCTGTTGCATGCCGGCGACGCGAGGGCGGACGACGGGTACCAGCTCAAGTCGGGGGACGGCGATCTGTCCGTCACCGTCGGCGGCCATGTTCAGTTCGACACCTATTACGATGACAACGACGGCAGCAGCACGATCGGCAGCGGCGTCGCCGGCGAGGATTCGAGCGACAGCTTCAGATTCCGCCGCGCCTGGATCTCGCTGTCCGGCAACGTGTACAGTTTCGATTATCATATCGACTATGATTTCGTCTCGAGCACGCTGCAGCGCGCGTGGATCTCGCACGAGGCGCTGCCGCACGGCACGCTGTACATCGGCCAGGACAAGCCCTGGGCCAGCCTGGATGAGCTCTCGAGCGATACCGACGTCCCGTTCCTGGAGCGCAACATCACCTCCTCGAGCGGTGTCAACTCCGCGGCGACCTATACGAACGGGCTCTACTACGCGTGGAACAACAAGGCGTTTACCGATAACGACAACCTGTGGTTCGGTCTTTCCGCGTCCTCCTTGCACAAGCAGGCCAGCGGCACCGATACCAGCACGCAGGGCACCGCGTTCAATGCGCGCGTCGCCTATGCGCCGATCATCGAGAAGGATCGCTGGCTGCACCTCGGGGTGTCGTTCATCAACGCCAATGCCGCCGCGGGGAGCACGACAGAAGGCACCAACGCGCTGCTCGCGAGCTACGTGTACGGCAATCACTTCGATAGTGACGAGAAGCTGACGCTCGCGGACTACACCGTCTCGAGCACCGGTACTCGACCGCATCAAAACACGCTCGGCGGGGAGCTTGCGGGAGCCTACGGGCCGGGCTACCTGCAGGCGGAATACGACAACGCCGCCTTCCGCGAGGCCGGCGAGCCGGACGATACCGTAACGGCCTACTCCGTGACGGCCGCCTACACGCTCACCGGGGAGACACGCGCCTACAAGCCCGGTGTCGCCAGCTATGGAGGAATCACTCCGACGCACGACTACGGTGCGTGGGAGCTTGCGCTGCGCTACGAGGATGCGCGCAACGACGGCAACAACGGAGTGTTCACGGGGCTCGCGCTGCCGGGCGTGAAGGCGGCGGTTGCAACGTTGGACCAGGTCAGGGTGGTCACCGCGGGGGTGAACTACTACCCCAACGACCGTGTGCGCTTCGAGCTGGAGTACATTCACGGCGAGGCCGACCTCGGCAAGGCCGGCACGGACAGCCCCAACACCATCGCGGCTCGCGCCCAGCTCGTCTTCTGACGCATCACCGTCTGCTCCCGGCGCGGCGCGCGCCGGGAGCAGCCTCATTCGCGCGATGCGCGGCCCGGTGGACGGTGCAGCACCCGCGCGAGCGCCTCGCTCTCCAGGCGCGCGAACGCGTCGCCGCCCCTCAGCCGCGGCCGCGGCAGATCGATCGCCTTGTCCCAGTCGATGGCGCCGTCTTCCATCAGCAGCACACGGTCCGCGAGCGCTATCGCCTCCTGCACGTCGTGAGTCACCAGGAGCGCGGTGAGCCCGTGCTCCCTCCACAGGCGCTCGATCAGCCCCTGCATCTCCATGCGGGTCAGCGCATCCAGCGCTCCGAGCGGCTCGTCGAGGAGCAGCAGGTCCGGCTGGTGCAGCAGCGCGCGCGCCAGCGCGACGCGCTGGCGCTGGCCGCCCGAGAGCTGCGCCGGCCAGTCGCCGGCACGCTCCGCGAGGCCGACTTCGCGCAAGACCGCGAGCGCCGCCGGGTGGGAGGACCGTGGCAGCCCGAGCGCAACGTTGCCCAACACCGACTTCCAGGGCAGCAGCCGCGCCTCCTGGAACATCAGGCGCACGCGGGGCTGCCGGAGACGGTCCGCCGCGCTCAGACGGACACCGCCGCCGCTGGCGGGCTCGAGTCCGGCGATGATCCTGAGCAGGGTGCTCTTGCCGCAGCCGCTGTGCCCAACGATGGCGACGAACGCCCCCGCCTCGATCTCGAGCGACAGGTCGCGCAGCACGGACCGGCCGTCGTATCGCTTCTCGAGCCGATGTATCGAGAGATGCGTGCCGCCGCCGGCAGCCGGTGCAGCCTGCAGCGCGATTGCGGAGGCGCTCATCGGAACTCCTACTGCGGCCTGTACGAGGGGTGCCAGCGCAGGCAGTAGCGCTCGAGCGCGCGGGCCACCAGGTCGGCGAGCTTGCCGAGCAGCGCATAGAGAAGGATGCCCACCATGACCACGTCGGTCTCGAGGAACTCGCGCGCGTTCATGGTCATGTAGCCGATGCCGGAGGATGCGGAGATGGTCTCGGCGACGATGAGCATGACCCACATCAGGCCGAGCGAGAACCGCAGTCCGACCAGGATCGACGGCAGGGCGCCGGGCAGGATCACGTGTCGGTAGAGCGACCATCCCGACAGGCCGTAGCCGCGGGCCATCTCGATCAGGTCCGGATCGACCGAGCGGATGCCGTGGAAGGTGTTGAGATAGATGGGAAAGAACACCCCGAGAGCCACCAGCAGCACCTTGGCGCCCTCATCGATGCCGAACCAGAGAATGATGAGCGGAATCAGCGCCAACGGCGGGACGTTGCGCACCATCTGCAGTGTCGAGTCGAGCACCGTCTCGGCGGTCCTCGACACGCCGAGGAGCAAGCCGAGCAGCAGTCCGAGGCCGCCGCCGGCGGCGAGTCCGCCGAGCGCGCGCGCGGCGCTAACCTCGGTGTCCTGCCACAGCTCGCCGCTCGCCGCGAGCCGCCAGGCCGCGCGCGCCACTGCCCAGGGCTCCGGCAGGACGCGCGTCGGCAGCCAGCCGGCACGCGAGGCCAGCTCCCAGATCGCCAGCAGCAGGGCGGGGACGATCCAGGCGACGAGGGGGTGACTCGAGCCGTCGGGGGTGCGCGCCCCGCGCGGCTGGGGCGTTCCCGCGGTCGCGCCGCTCAGGGCGCGGCCGCGAAGTCGCTCAGCGGGGGACGGACCAGATGCCTGCCCGGGCCGTGTCGACGGCAGTGGGCAGGAGACCTTGCGCGTAGAAGACATCGGCGATCCTCTGCTGTTCGGCCAGGCGTTTCCGCGTGACGGCACGCACGAGCAGGCTGCGGTGCGAGAGCGCGCTCGCGACAGTTGCCTCATCGAGACCCCAGAGCGGCGCGAGCAGCCTCGCGGCCTCCTGCGGATGCGCCTTGGCCCAGATACCGGCCTCTCGCAGCGCCTCGTAGATCGTTCGCAGTGCCTGCGGGTCGGCCGCGGCGAACGTCGATGAGGCCAGGTAATAGCGCTGATAGCTGGCAAGACCATGGCTTCCGTCTGCCAGCACGTGCGCACCCGACTGCGCCTCCACGGCGGAGATGTAGGGCTCCCACACCGACCAGGCATCGATCGAGCCGCTCGCGAGGGCGGCGCGCGCGTCGGCAGGCTGCAGATAGTCCACCTGGATGTCGCGCGGCGTCAGCCCGGCGCTCGCCAGCGCGCGCAGCAGCAGGTAGTGCGCCCCGGAGGCGCGTGCCACCGCCACTCTCCGGCCCTTGAGCTGCGCGAGCGTCACGATCGGCGATCCACTGGGCACGACGATCGCCTGACCGTGGGGCGAGGGCGCCTCCTGCGCGAAGTAGACGAATCGTGTCCCGGCCGCCTGGGCGAACACGGGCACGGTGTCGGCCATATCGCCGGTGACGTCGATTGCCCCGACGTTCAAGGCCTCCGTGAGCGGCAGCCCGCTCGTGAACTCGCTCCATTGCACGCGGTAGCCTTCGGCGGCGAGCGCCTTCGCGAGCGTGCCCTGGGTCCTGAGGAGTGTGATGAGCGCGGAGGACTTCTGGTAGCCGACACGGATCTCCTTCAGGCCACGGGCGTGCGCCGGCAGCGCGGCGACCACCAGCCAGGCGCACATGAGCAGCACGGTGAAGAGGTAAGAGAGGGCCGGCGGCGGGCGCTCGTCGAAGGATAGCGGCATGGAAGGTCGCTCAGCTCTGTGAGGCTTTGGGAGAGTACTCGTTCGCGATCAGCTCGCCGGCCTGTCCGATCCCCGCCCGCCGCTCGATGGGCAACAGCGGGAATGTCAGCTCGGCGAAGCGGTAGGCCTCCTCGAGGTGCGGGTAGCCGGAGAGGATGAAAGTCTCGATCCCGAGGTCGGCGTATTCCCGCATGCGCGCCGCGACCGTCTGCGGATCGCCGACCAGCGCCGTGCCGGCGCCTCCGCGCACCAATCCAACTCCGGCCCAGAGGTTGGGCGCGACCTCGAGCCTCTCGCGGCGGCCGCCGTGCAGCGCCAGCATGCGCCGCTGACCTTCGGAGTCCATGCGCGCAAACGTCGCCTGCGCCTTCTCGATGGTGGCGTCGTCCAGGCGGCCGATCAGCTCGTCCGCGGCGCGCCAGGCGCTTTCGGCGGTCTCGCGCACGATCGCATGCAGCCGAATTCCGAAGCGCAGCACGCGTCCGTGCCGGGCGGCGCGTGCGCGCATGTCGGCGATCTTCTTCGCCACCGCTTCCGGCGGCTCGCCCCAGGTGAGATAAACGTCGACCTGCCGTGCGGCAATCTCCAGCGCCGGAGCCGAGGATCCGCCGAAGTAAAGGGGCGGATACGGCGCCTGAACGGGCGGAAACAGCACCTTTCCCTGCTTCGAGGCGAGATGCCGTCCCTGGAAGTCGATGGCCCGGCCGCCGTGGGCGGCGGTGAGGAGCGACCTCCAGATCTGCAGGAATTCGTCCGTGATCTCGTAACGGGTATCGTGATCGGCGAAGAGCCCATCACCCTCGAGCTCGGTGCCATCGCCGCCCGTGACGACGTTGATCGCCAGGCGGCCGCCCGACAGGCGGTCGAAGGTGGCGGCCATGCGCGCCGCGAGTCCTGGCGAGGAGAGGCCGGGGCGGACGGCGACCAGGAATCGCAATTGCCGGGTTGCGCCGATCAGGCTGGATGCGACTACCCACGCGTCCTCGCAGGACTTCCCGGTCGGCAGCAGCACGCCGTGGTAGCCGAGTGTGTCGGATGCCACGGCGACCTGACGCAGATAATCGTAGTCCACCCTGCGCGCACCTTGGTGGGTGCCGAGGTAACGGCCGTCACCGTGGGTGGGCAGGAACCAGTAAACCTGCAAGTACGCCTCCTCGAATTGGCCGGCCTACGCTAGGGGAAGCGCGATAACGAGTCAGTAGAGGAGGAGTGACGAAACGGTTACGCGCGCGCAGGAAGCGCGGCAGTCCGGCAGGAAGGCAGGCTACGCTCGCTCTCAGTCCGCGATCAGCTTGTATCCGGCTCCCGAGGCGGTCTGCAGTCGCTGCGGCGCCGCAGGGTCGACTTCGATCTTCTGCCGCAATCTATGGACGAGCTGCTTGAGAAGCTGCCGGTCGCCGGAGCCGCGGTGACCCCAGACATGCACCAGCAGGCGGTCGGAGCTCACGGTGCGGCCGGCGTTTGCGAGCAGCATCTGCAGCAGGCGCAGCTCGAGCTTAGTCAGGCGAACAGGCTCGGCCTCGCCAATGCGGACGATGTGCTCGTCCGTGTCCAGAGTCAGCTTCCCCGACGATAGGACCGACGCGCTTTCCGTGCCCGCCCGGCGCAGCAGCGCCTTGCCGCGGGCGAGGAGCGTACGCGGACTGAAGGGCTTGGTGAGATAGTCGTCGGCGCCGAGCTCGAGCGCCTTCACCAGGTCCTCTTCCTCGCCGCGCACGGTCAACATCATGATGGGCACGCGCGAGTTGCGACGGATGGACTCGCAGACCTGAAAGCCGCTCGCCCCGGGCATGTTGATGTCGAGGATGACCAGGTCCGGCGCCTCCTCCGCGACGGCCTTGAGGGCGGTCGTGCCGTCCTGGGCCTTGATGACGAGATATCCCGCCTGTGTGAGCGTGAAGCCCACCAGGTCGCGCAGATCGCGGTCGTCGTCCGCCACGAGAATCTTCAAGCAGTCACCTCCACGGGCAGAATCATCGTGAAACGAGTCCGTCCCTCGCCGGTGCGCTCGACGCCTATCGTGCCGCCGTGGCGCTCCACGATGGAGCGCACGATCCACAGCCCGAGCCCCAGCCCGCCGGGCTCGGGCTCTTCCTCGGAGCCGCGGCGGAAGGGCGCGAACAGTCCCTCGCCGTCGGCCGACGCCGGTCCGGGGCCCTCGTCCTCCACCCATGCCGCCAGCCTGCCGTCATCGGCGTCGCCGCCGATCCGCACGGTGCTGCCTTCCGGGGCGAACTTGTTGGCGTTGGCGAGGAGGTTGACGAACACCTGGGTCAGCCGGTGCCGGTCGCCTTCGATGAGCGGCAGCTCCTCGGGAAGGGCGACCTCGAGCCGCTGCCGCCGCAGCGTCAGCAGCGAGCCGATGAGCGCCCGCGCATCCTCGATCACTGCCGCGAGATCGACGCTCTGGCGGCGGATGGCGAGTTGCCCGGACTCGATGCGCACGCTCTCGAGCAGGTTGTCGATCAGGCGCGTGAGGCGCAGTGCCCCGCGCTGCAGCGACTCCGTCAGCTCCCGCCGCTGATGCGGCGGCATCGTCTCGATGTTGTCGAGCAGCAGCTCGATCGAGGCGAGCTGCGCCGCGAGCGGTGTGCGGAACTCGTGCGAGATGTTGGCCAGCACCGAGTCGCGCGCGCGGCGCACGGCCTCGAGCTCCGTCTCGTCGCGGATCACCTGCACCTGCAGGCCGTCGACCAGCCCGGAGCTGGTGATGACGGCGGTGCGCAGCTCGCTGCCGCGCTGCAGCCGCTCCACCGACTGCGCGCTGCCTTCGAGCCGCGCCCCGAGGATGGGGCATCGCGCCTCGCATGGCCGGCGCCCGTCCTCCTCCCGCGGCTTGAGGACGTCGCCGCAGAAGCGGCCGACGGCCTCGTGCGGCTCGATGCGCAGCAGCCGGGCGGCCTGCGCGTTGAGGTAACGGATGGTGCGATTCTCGTCCACCGCGTAGACGCCCTCCACGATGCCGGCGAGCACGGCCTGGGCCTCCGCCTCGCGCCGCCGCAGCGTGCCGGTGAGCTCGAGGAGATTGCGCCGCATATCCTCCATCGTGCGTGCCAGCGCGCCGACCTCGGCGGCGCCTCCGGGCGGAATCGAGGCGGAGAAGTCACCCTGGCCGATGCGGACGGCGGCATCGGTGAGCGCCTTGACCGGCCCGACCACCCGCTGGCTCAGGATCACCCCGGCGAGCATCGCGAAGGCCCCCAGGATCAAGGTGGTGATCACGAGCTGGCGGATGAGCCGTGTCGTCGAGCTCTCGACGACGCTCACCGGCAGGCTGGTCTCGATGAAGCCGATGGCTTCTCCCGTCGAGGCGAAGAGCGGGGCGCTGGCCTCGTAGAGGCCGAGGGAGTCGATGCGCCGCTCCGCGGAGTGGCCGTCGGCGAGCGCCGCGGAATAAAGCGGCGTGAAGGCGTTCACGGGGTCGTTGGTGTAGGAGCGGTAGTCGACGAAACGGACCGGGAGGCCGACCCGTAATGTCAGTTCCCCCGCGAGCCGCGAGTCGAGGAGGCGCAGCACGTAGACACGCATGGCGCCGGGGCCCGGGAGGGTCGCGAAGGCGCCCAGGACCGGCACTCGCAGGTTGGTCGGCAGCGCCAGGAAGCTGGGTCCCTGCTCGGCGCTCTCGGTCTCGATGCCCTGCCAGTCGAGCGTGGGGCCGGTCTGGGCGAGCAGCGTAGCGCCCGAGAGTACGGCGCAGGCGTCGAGCTGGGACGTGTCGCAGAACCGTTGCAGGAAAGGCGCGAGCGCTTCGATCCGATGCTCCTCGAGGAGCCGCTGCAGGGTCGGCCGTTGGGCCAGCACCCGCGCCGCGGTCAGCGCGTCCTCTGTCAGGCGGCGCACGTCCTCGTGAGCGGTGGCGCTGGCCAGCAGCACGCGCTCCTTGCCCTGGCTGTCGCCCATATCACGCAACATGCCGATGGCCGCGGTCGACAGGCCGATGCCGACGAGCAGCACGAGCAATACATGCACGGCGACCATCCACCAGCCGAGGCTGGTGTTGGCCGGATCCGGCCAGAGCTGGCTCCATCGGCTCCGGAGTGCGTCGAGCATCGGATCAGCGCCGGCGGTACCCGGTCCGCTCCACCAGGCTCTTCAGGACGAGCGTGGCGACGGCGAGCAGCGTCAGGAGCGACGCGACCGCGAACGCGCCGGTGAAGTCGTAATCGTTGTAGAGCTGTTCGATCGCGAGCGGCATGGTATTCGTCAGTCCCCGGATGTGGCCCGAGACCACGGACACGGCGCCGAACTCTCCCATGGCGCGCGCATTGCAGAGAATAACCCCATAGAGCAATCCCCAGCGGATCTTCGGCAGCGTGACCCGGAAAAATGTCATCCAGGCCCCCGAGCCGAGGGTGATCGCCGCCTCCTCCTCGTCGTTGCCGAGCTGCTGCATGAGCGGAATCAGCTCACGAGCCACGTAGGGGAACGTGACGAAGAGCGTCGCCAGCATGATACCCGGAACGGCGAAGATGATGCTGATGCCGTGGTCCGCGAGCCAGGAGCCGAACCAGCCGTGCATGCCGAAGAGCAGCACGAACAGCATGCCGGAGATGACCGGCGAGACGGCGATCGGCAGATCGATCAGGGTGATGATCAGGCTCTTGCCGCGGAACTCGAATTTGGCGAGCGCCCACGCCGCCGACAGGCCGAATACGGTATTGACCGGTACGACCACGAGGGCCGTGAGCAGCGTCAGGCGGATCGCGGCCTGGACGTCCGGGTCGGCGAGGGTCTCGAGGTAGGTCTCGATGCCCCGGCCCAGCGCGGCGACGAACACGGCCGCCAGGGGGGCGAACAGCAATGCCGCCAGGAACGCGACCGAGATGCCGATCAGGCAGCGGCGGGCGAGAGCGGTGAGGACCGTCTCGCCTCCGGGGCGGGCAGCGAGCTCTTCGAGGCTGCCGGCCTGCGGGTCGGCGTCCATCATTGCGCCCCGCGGACCCGGCGCTGCCGTCCCCACGCCTGCAGCAGATTGATCGCGAGCAGAATGACGAAGGAAGCCGCCAGCATGACGAAGCCGAGCGCCGCGGCGCCCTGGTAATCGAACTCCTCGAGGTGGATCACGATGAGCAGCGGCGTGATCTCCGTCCTCATGGGCAAGTTGCCGGAGATGAAGATCACCGAGCCGTATTCGCCGAGCGCGCGCGAGAAGGCGAGTGTCAGGCCGGTGAGCAGGGCGGGCAGCACCGTCGGGACGATCACCCTGCGGAAGGTATACCAGCGCCCCGCCCCCAGCGTCTCGGCGGCCTCCTCCAGGTCGCGCTGCACTTCGAGCAGAGCCGGCTGCAGGGTGCGCACCGCGAACGGCATGCTGACGAGGGTCATGGCGAGGATGACACCGAGACGGGTGTAGGCCACGTGGATTCCGGCGATCTCGCCCAGGTAGCGGCCGAGCCAGCCGTTGGCCGAGAACACGGCGGTGAGCGCGATGCCGGAGACCGCGGTCGGCAGCGCGAACGGCATGTCGATCATCGCATCCATGAGCC
>JASHVV010000320.1 GCA_030044385.1 Gammaproteobacteria bacterium | reverse complement strand
TTTGCGCGCGAGCCGGGAGCCGTCGCTGCGCCCACCGCGAGCCTGCATTTCGACGAGCCCCTGCTGGCGGAACTCGAGGCGCGGGGAGTGGGTCTTGCATTCGTGACCTTGCACGTGGGCGCGGGTACATTCCAGCCCGTGCGGGAGGACAACCTCGAGTCACACGTGATGCACGCGGAGCGGACGACCGTCGGCGTCGCGACCTGCGAAGCTGTCAGGCGGGCTCGTGCGGCGGGCAGACGGGTCATCGCCGCAGGGACGACGGTTGTGCGAGCCCTGGAGTCGGCGGCTCTGAGCGCCTGCGCAGGGCCGGACGCCATCCTCGAGCCGTGGTCCGGCGAGACGCGACTCTTCATCAAGCCGGGCTTCAGGTTCCGGGTGGTCGACGCCTTGCTCACGAACTTCCACCTTCCGGAGTCGACGCTGCTCATGCTCGTCTGCGCGTTCGCCGGCCGCGAGCCGGTGCTGCAGGCGTACCGGCATGCCGTCGAGGCAAGGTACCGCTTTTTCAGCTATGGCGATGCGATGTTGGTAACTGCCCGGGAGAGCGCTTGCGACCCACCTTCGAGCTGACCGCGACCGATGGCGCGGCGCGGGCCGGCAGGCTGCGGCTGGCGCACGGCCTCATCCACACCCCTGCCTTCATGCCGGTGGGTACCTATGGCACCGTCAAGGCGATGACGCCCGAGGAGCTCTACGGCCTCGGCGCCGAGATCGTGCTCGGCGACACGTTTCACCTGATGCTGCGTCCTGGCGTGCAGGTCGTGGCGGCGCACGGCGGGCTGCACGGATTCATGAGCTGGAAGCGCCCGATCCTGACCGACTCCGGCGGCTTTCAGGTCTTCAGCCTGAAGAGCCTGCGCCGGATCACGGAGGAAGGGGTCCGCTTCCGTTCGCCGGTGGACGGCAGCGAAGTGCGGCTCACGCCCGAGGACTCAATGGAGGTGCAACTGGGACTGCGCTCGGACATCGCCATGGCGCTGGATGACTGCACGCCCCATCCGGCGACGGAGGCGCAGGCCCGCGAGTCGATGGAGCGCTCCATGCGCTGGGCCGAGCGCAGCCACGCGCGCTATCACCGTGACGAGCCTCCCGGCGGCCTCTTCGGGATCGTGCAGGGAGGCATGCACGGGGCCCTGCGGCTCGCATCGCTCGAGGCGCTGCTGCGGCTCGACTGGCCCGGCCTGGCCGTGGGTGGATTGGCGGTGGGTGAGCCGGAGGAGGAGCGGCTGCGCATTCTCGAGACCGTGGTCCCCCACATGCCCGCCGACCGTCCCCGGTACCTCATGGGCGTCGGACGGCCCGAGGACATCGTGGCAGCGGTCCTGCGCGGCATCGACATGTTCGATTGCGTGATGCCGACGCGCCACGCCCGCAACGGGCACCTCTTCACCGCGACTGGCGTCATCAACATCCGCAACCGGGTCCATCAGTCGGACCTGGGGCCCGTCGACCCGGAGTGCGACTGCTACACCTGCCGGAACTACACGCGGGCGTATCTGCGGCATCTCGACCGCTGCAACGAGATCCTGGGCTGCCGGCTGAACACCATCCACAATCTGGCGTTCTACCTGCGCTTGATGCGGTCACTGCGGCAGGCCATTGCCGAGGGCCGGGCGGCGGCTTTCGCCGCGGCTTATCTTGCCCGACGGGCAGCGGCGGACGCTGTGGCATAATGGGCGTTTATACGTAAAAAGCTTCCCTACGTGGTGAGTGCATGAATTCATTGATTCCCGCGGCTTGGGCGCAGGGCGCGCCCGCGTCCGCCGGCAGCCAGCTCCCGTTCATCCTGCTGATGGTGGCGATCTTCGCCATGTTTTACTTCGTGCTGTTCCGCCCGCAGCAGAAGAAGCAGAAAGAGCATCAGGCGCTGATCTCGAAGCTCGCCGTCGGCGACGAAGTGGTCACGACGGGCGGACTGCTCGGCAAGATCACCGAGGTCGGCGACAGCTTCGTCACCATCGAGGTCGCGCCGGACGTGCGCATCAAGGTGCAGAAATTCCAGGTGAGCGCCCTGATGCCCAAAGGCACCCTGAAGAGCGCCTGATCCATGCTGGAGTACGCCCGCTGGAAATACCTCCTCATCGTCGCGGTGCTGGTCGTCGCGGCGATCCTGGCGCTGCCCAACGTATTCGGGATGGCACCGGCCCTGCAGCTCGCCCACCGGGACCACACGCCGGTCACCGCCGCCGAGGCGACGTCGGTATCCACTTACCTCGAGCAGCAAGGTGTGCGGGTCGATAAGGATTACGTCGACGGCAGCGGCCGCCTGATGGTGCAGTTCGCCGACCCGGCGGACCAGTTCAAGGCCAACGACATTGCGGATGCCAAGTACCAGGGGGCCTATATCTCCGCCCTGGCGCTCGTGTCGAGAACGCCCGCCTTCCTGCAGGCCCTCGGGCTGAAGCCGATGCCGCTCGGCCTCGATCTGCGCGGTGGCCTCGAGCTCCTCTACCAAGTGGACGTCAAGGGCGCCGTGGCGCAGATGCTGCAGAGCTATTCGCAGGACTCCAGCCGGGCCCTGGCGGCCGCGAAGATCCCGGTCCGCGGCATCACGTTGACGGGGACGGGCGACAGTCAGGTACAGAATGCGATCCGGATCGAGCTCGCCCCGGGCGCCGATCTCGGCGCCGCGCAGCAGGCGCTGACGACCCCCCTGCAGGGCCTCAGCATTACGACACAGAGCGGCAGCGGCTCGCAGGGGCCGGTCCTGCTGGCGGCGATGTCGGCGGCGCAGGTCACGCAGCGTGAGAACTATGCGATCGACCAAAGCGTCACCACCCTGAGGAATCGCGTCAACCAGCTCGGCGTCTCGGAGCCCATCGTGCAGCGCCAGGGGCTGGACCGGATCGACGTGCAGCTGCCCGGCATCCAGAATCCCGCGGACGTCAAGAACCTCCTCGGCCAGACGGCGAATCTCGAGTTCCGCCTGAACGACGCGACGGCCAATCCCCTCGAGGCGGCGCAGACCGGCAACGTGCCGCTGGGCGACAAGCTGTACACGCATACCGTCACCGGCGAGCCGATCCTGCTGAAGCGCGAGGTGATCGCGACGGGCGATCAGCTCACCAACGCGACCACGGGCCAGGGTCAGCAGGGGCCTGAGGTCGACATCACGCTCAACAGCAAGGCCGGCGACAACATGCTGCGCACGACGCGAATGAACGTCGGCAAGCAGATGGGTGTGGTCCTGATCGAGAAGCATCAGGAGACCTCCACGGTCGACGGCAAGAAGGTCACCCGGGTGGTGACCAGCGAGCGGGTCATCAACGACGCCACCATTCAGGGCGTCTTCAGCGACCGGTTCTCCATCACGGGCCTCAGCGAGGCCGAGGCGCGCGACCTCGCGATCCTGCTGCGCTCCGGGTCGTTGCCGACGGCGATCTTCCTCGTCAACGAGCAGGTGATCGGCCCCAGCCTGGGTCAGGCCAACATCAAGATGGGCATCGCCGCCCTCGTCATCGGCATGGCGGGCGTGCTGTTCTTCATGGCGCTCTACTACAAGATGTTCGGCCTGGTGGCGGACCTCGTCCTGGTCGCCAACGTCGTCCTGCTGGCGGCGCTCCTGTCCCTGATGCACGCGACGCTGTCGCTGCCCGGCATCGCCGGCATCATCCTCACGGTGGGTATCGCGGTGGACGCCAACGTGCTGATCTACGAGCGCATCCGCGAGGAGCTGCGCAAAGGGGTGACACCGCAGGCGGCGATCCGCGCGGGCTTCGACAAGGCTTTCTCCGCCATCGCTGATTCCAACATCACGACGCTCATCGCGGGCGTTGTGCTCTGGGTATTCGGCACCGGGGCGATCAAGGGCTTCGCCGTGGTGCTGACCCTCGGCATCGCCACCTCGATGTTCACCTCGCTCATGGGCAGCCGTGCGCTCGTCACGCTGATGTACGGGCGCAGGCGCAAGGTCGCCCGCCTGGCGATCTAGTCGGCTCCCGCCGCCCCGCAACCGCTCTGCAGGACTCTCTCGTGGAATTTTTCAGCCATCAAACCGATTTCAAGTTCATGGCCACACGGCACGTGTGGTATGGACTGTCCGCGATCCTGATGATCGCCTCCATCGTGATGCTCTTCACCCGGGGCCTCAACCTCGCCATCGACTTCACGGGCGGCGTGACCGCACAGGCCAGCTTCCCGGTCAGCGTGGATCTGGGCCAGGTGCGCACGCAGCTCGCGGCCGCGGGCTTCAGCGATCCGCAGGTGCAGATCGTCGGCTCCGCCCGCACCATCGCGATCCGGCTGCCGCCGCAGAAGATCAGCAACCAGGTGATTCATGACCGCCTGCAGGACGCCCTGCGACTCGTCAATCCGGGCGCGGCCGTGCAACAGCTCAGTGTGGTCGGACCCGAGGTCGGCAGCGAGCTGGAGACCAGTGCCGCGTGGGCACTGTTTTTCACGCTGGTCCTGATCTTCGCCTATATCGCCTTCCGCTTTCACACCTGGCGGTTGTCCCTGGGCGCGATCCTCGCGGTCATGCACGACCCGATCCTGGTACTCGGCTGGTTCGCAGCGTCGCGGACATCGTTCGATCTGACAGTGGTCGCGGCCGTGCTCGCCGTCATCGGTTATTCGCTGAACGACACGGTGGTGGTGTTCGACCGGATCCGCGAGCGCTTCGAGAGCAACCGCCGGCTCGCGCCGGACGTCGTGCTCGATCAGTCGATCAACCAGACGCTGTCACGGACGATCATGACGAAGTTCGTGACCTCCATCGTGGTGGTCGCGCTCCTCGTGCTCGGCGGCCCCGCGCTCAGGGGCTTCTCCGAGGCGCTGCTCATCGGCGTCCTGGCCGGCACGTACTCGTCGATCTACATCTCGAGCGCGGTGGCGCTGGAGTGTGGCCTGACGGCCGAGCACATCTTCCCGACCGTCAAGAAGACCGCCGCGGATCACATGCCTTGAGGCTTTCCGGCCGGTAGCCTGGGTCAGCTCGTCACGGAGCGGAGCGGACGGGCTCGGCGGAGCCGCTGCGCTCTGCACGCACTCTGCTGTGGTGATAACCGTAGAGCACGTACACCAGCGCCCCGATGATCGTCCAGACGATCAGACGGATCCAGGTGCCGACCCCCAGGAAAACCATCATCAACAGGCAGATGGCGGCACCGGCAATGCAGGTGAACCACGGCCACGGCGCCTTGAAGGGGCGGGGCAGGTCCGGGCGCTTGTAACGCAGCACCAGTACGCCGAGGCAGACAGTGACGAAGGCTGCCAGCGTGCCGATCGACACGAGCTGGCCGAGGATGCCGACCGGGAACAGACCGCCAATGATCGCGGCCGCGGTCCCGGTGATGACCGTACCGACAGAGGGCGTGCGAAACGTCGGGTGCACGCGTCCGAAGAATTTAGGCAGCAGTCCGTCCTGTGCCATCGCCAGGAAGATGCGAGCCTGCGCCAGGGTCATCACCAGCATGACCGAAGTCATTCCGGCAATGGCGCCGATATCGACCACGGCACTCAACCAGCGATGCGGCTCGTAGGTCGTGAGCGCCAGCGCGATGGGCGCGGCGACGTCGAGTTTCTTGTAGCTCACCATGCCGGTTAGGATCACGGAGACGACCACGTAGAGCAGAGTGCAGATGATCAGGCTGGCGAGGATGCCGATGGGCATGTCGCGTTGCGGGTTCTTGGCTTCCTGCGCCGTGGTCGAGATCGCATCGAAGCCGATGTAGGCGAAGAAGATGACACCGGAGGCCGCGAATATGCCGGTGACACCGTAGACGCCGGGACCGACATTCGGGGGAATGAACGGGTGCCAGTTGTGCGGCTGGATGAAGCCGACGCCCAGGAAGATGAATATCAGGACGACCGCGACCTTGATGGCCACGATGACCGAGTTGAATGCCGAGGACTGCTTGATCCCGATGTAGCAGATGGTGGCGAGCGCGGCCACGATGACTACCGCCGGGACGTTGAGGATCGCGCCCGTGCGGATCACGTCGAAGCTTTGCAGGCCCGCTTGCTCGAAGGGTGCGTGCGACAGCGCGTAGGGCAGGTGGATGTGGAACAGGTCGAGGAGGTTCAGCAGGTACCCGGACCATCCCACCGAGACGGTCGCGACCGCGAACATGTACTCGAGGATGAGATTCCAGCCGATGAACCAGGCGATGCCCTCGCCGAGGGTCGCATAACAGTACGAGTACGCACTGCCCGACACGGGAATCATGGC
>JASHVV010000319.1 GCA_030044385.1 Gammaproteobacteria bacterium | reverse complement strand
TCGATGCGGACATCGCCTCGGGACAGCGGCCGAGGGCGCCCTGCGGAGTCGACCCAGGTGCCGGCGCTGTCGGGGTCTTCGGCGCCGCCGCGGTCGCGAAGGGAATAGAACATGAGGCACGAGCCATCGCCGAGCTGCAGCCCGAACCAGTCCCAGCCGGTCTCCTGCGGCCCGAGGCTGCCGCTGCCCCATTCACGGTCCAGCCAGGCCAGACCGTGAACCTGAAGCGGCTGGCCGTCGCGGACGATCGTCCCCCGAACGGCCACCCGAGGGATGGAGTAGTAGTAGGTCGCATTGCCGGGCTCTGCCGACTTGCGACTCAACCCCTGCTCGCCGTTGAGGACGGGCGGCATCAGCGGCTGCGCCGTGAGCGAGAGGACATAGCCCGGCTGGTCGGCCTGAAGTCGCCAGGCCGCAGCCTGCGCCGCGGATCCCTTCGAGGTCGGACGCGCGTCCGCGCTTTGGCCGATCCGCCAGTTGCCGACCCAGACACGGAACGGGTCTGCCTGCGCGCCCGCGAGCCCGAGCGCGCCGCGCGACAGCTTGGTCGCGAAGCGAAACCGCTGTCGGGCAACGTCGGTGATGGCGAAGTGGCCGAGATAGAGCTGATCCGTGCGCCAGGCCGACCGTGCGGGACCCGGGGCGGGGGCCGGAGCCTGGGCCAGAGCCGGGGCCACGGCAAAGCGGAAGATCGTGAGCTCGAAACCGAAGCGCTCGCCCGCGGCGGAGTCCAGGTTGCCGGTCACGTACCACCACTCCTGGCGGAAGTCAGGATGCGGTCCCTGGTCGCGGGGAAACTCCAGCGGCTGCGGCGCCAGCGCCTGGGCGAAGGCGGGTTGGGAGGCGGCTCGTTGCGCCGGACCGGCGTGCGCCGTGAGCGCCACGACCGCCGCGGCGAGCGCCACGAGAGCCCCAGGCCGCACCCTCACTCCTCCCGCATCTCGCCGGCGATGGGTCCGACGGCTGCGCGCCACGCCGGATAGAGCCCCGCGAGCAGGGCGGCAGCCAGCGCCAGCAGGAGCGCGTCGACGAACGGGGCGGGCTGCAGATGCATCTCGATGCGCCAGCCGAAGGCCCGCCGGTCGACCACCTTGGTCAGGACGGCCGCGATGAGGAGGCCCGCGGGGATTGCCGCGAGCAGCGCGGCGCCTCCCATGAAGACGGTTTGCGCCTCGACGACGGCCGCAGCGCCGCGCGGCGTCAATCCGAGCGCACGCAGGATCGAGAGCTCGCGGACCCGGTCGAGCTCCCACGCCAGCAGTGCGCTCACCAGCCCGACGGCCGCGATGCCTGCCGCCAGCCAGTAGAGCACGCGCGTGATGATGAAAGTGCGATCGAAGATCTCGAGCGACAGGGCCCGGATGTCGGCGTTGGATCGTATGAGCAGCGCCTGCCGGCCGGCCGCGGCCGCCTCGAGGCGCGGGACCTCCTCGGCGGAGTCAACGCCGGGTTGCAGATACAGGCCCACGGCCGTGACGGCGTCGTCCCGCCACAGCCGGCGGTAGACCTGGAGGCTCATCATCGCGCTGCCGAGGCCGCCGCCATACTCGTGGTAGATGCCGGCGATCGGGAATTCCCGCGGCCCCGATGCGGTCAGCAGCGAGAGGCGCCCGCCCGGCCGCAGGCTCAAGCGCCACGCGAGCGAGTCCGACAGCAGCACCGCGCCGCGGTCGTACTCGCTCCAGACGGTGCGGGGATCTCCCGCGGTCACATCGACGCCGGCATAGCTGCCCGGCGCGAGTTGCAGAGCATCGAGAGCGATGTCGCCGCGGGAGGAGCGCACGACGACCGAGCGGCTGGCGCTGTGGCCGGCGACGCCGGGAGTCGCCAGCAACGCGTCCAGCACCGCGGGCTGGATCCGCCGCTCCGGGCGCCCGCTCCCGGGACCGGGCGCCGCAACGTAGATGTCCGCGCGCATCGTCTGCACGAGCCAGTGGCGCAGCGATACCCGAAAGCTCTCCACCATGATCGATACCCCGATCATGGCCGCGATCGCCATGCCGAGCGCCGCCACGGCGACGCCGGTGCGGCTGAGGGAGGCGGCCACATCCTCGAGCGCGAGGCGCCCCACGGTGCTCACGCGCGCGAGCGCCCGCGAGGCGCGCCTCGCCACGGCGCGCAAAACCGCAGGCGTCACGGCCGCAACGCTCGACAGCAACAGGAACAGCGCGGCAAAGCCGGCGAAAACGCTGCGGTGGGACCCGACGATCAACAGACAAGCGGCCAGCGCGAATGCGGCGCCGAGCCACGACAGGCGTCGGGCGACCACCGCGGCCCGATCCTCCAGCACGGAGCGCCTGAGTCCGAGCTGCGGAGCGCTGCCGGCCACCTCGAGCGCGGGCAGGACGCTCGCCAGCAGCGCCGTGCCGAGGCCCGCGACCAGCGCTTCGACGACAGTCGCAGCAGGCAGTGTGACCTGCTGGACGGCGACGACGTAATAGAGATCGTTGACCGTCTGCGACACCAGGCGGACGAGGCCGTGTCCGACGGCGAGCCCGAGCAAGACGCCGAGTCCGGCCCCGGCCGCGCCGAGCACGGCCGCCTCGGCCAGGACGACTGTCAGAACCTCGCGGCGTGTCGCGCCGAGCGCGCGCAGGATGGCGATGCTGCGTCTGCGCTGGACCACCGTGAAGCTGACAGCGCCGTAGATCAGGAGCGCGCTGACGAGCAGCGCCAGGAGGCTCATGGCGGTGAGATTGGTGGAGAAGGCGCTCGTCATGTCGAGCGTCTGCTTCATCCGTCCCGCGGCCTGCTCGAGCTGCGCTCCCGCCGGCAGCTCGTGCCGCAGGCGCGCAAGCGCCGCCCGGCCGGCTCGCCCGCGCGGCGTCCTGACATCGATGCGAGTGAGGCGGCCGGTCATTCCCAGCCACTCCTGCGCCTGCGCGATGTCGGTCAGAATCAGGGCGGCGTCGCCGGGCCCGCTGCCGCCGATCAGACCGATCAGCACGGCGGCGTGCCGCACGCCGCCGACGTCCACCGTCAGCGGCTGGCCCACGCGCACTCCCAACTGCCGCGCCGTCCGAGCCGCCATGACGACCGCGCCGGGCTCGAGAAGCCAATTCCGCAGCGATCTCGGCGTCGCGCCGCCGGCTGCGGTGGTCGGCAGGGATTCCTGTGGGCCTTGCAGCGCAGCGCTGGCGAAGGGATCCACGCCGGCCAGTTGCATCACCTGATTGCGCACGGTGACATAGCCTGCGACCACGGGCGAATACACGGGCTGTGGCTCATCGCTCAGCGGAGCCTCGGTGAACAGCCGCGCATAGAGCGTCTCGTGGAGGCCTTCCGGTCCACCTGTGATGACCTGGGTGGCGGGGCCGTTCACCGCCTGCATCGACAGCTCGAAGGCACGGCGGGAGCTCGCGGTGGCGATGTTGACGGCGACTATCGTGGCGACTCCGGCGGCGAGCGCCACGAGCGCGAGGGCGAGTTGCGCCGGCTGCCGCAGGAAATGCCGGAGGCTGGCCGCCCAGAGAACAGGCACCGGAGCGGACATGGGACTAGCTCATGCCGGTGCGGCGCGCGTGCGCGCGTGCGGTGCCCGCATCGCCCGCCACCAACTTCCCGTCGCGCAGCTCCAACACGCGGTCCGCGCTGCGAGCCAGCGAGGGGTCATGAGTGACGACGATGAGCGTCGTCCGACGCGACCTGGTCAAGGCGAGGAGCAGGCGCAGTACCTGCGACGCCGTCTCCTCGTCGAGATTGCCCGTCGGCTCGTCGGCCAGCACGACGGGCGGCTCGTGCGCCAGCGCGCGCGCGATCGCGACCCGCTGCTGCTCGCCGCCGGAGAGGCGGTCGACGGCGCTATGCAGCCGATCAGCCAGTCCCATGTCGGCGAGGATTGCGGCGCTGCGCCGGCGGGCGGCGGCGCCACGGATCCCATTCAGCTCCAGTGGCAGGCGGACGTTCTCCTCCACGTCGAGCGTCGGTATGAGATTGAAGAACTGGTATACGAACCCCAGATGCGCGCGCCGGAAGAGCGTCCGCTCCGGCTCCCCCATCGAGGTCACGATCCGGCCGCCGATCTCCACCTCGCCGCTGTCCGGACGGTCGATGCCGCTCACCAGATTGAGCAGGGTCGACTTGCCGGAGCCGCTGCGGCCCACGATCGCGGCGACTTCCCCGGCGGGGAAGCTGGCGTTCGCCCCGTCCAGCACCCGGTGCACACCGGCCCCCTCGCTGAAGCGGCGGCAGAGTTGGCGGATCACGATCAAGGGGAGATCCCCGAAAGAGCCACAGCCGACATCGGGCCAATATACAATCGCCCGATGAAAAACATCGCCGCACGTACGACCACCCGAGCGACCGCAGCCGCCACGGCCTGCGCTGGCGCGGCCCTGCTCGGCCTCAGCAGCCTCGCCCTGGCCCAGGTGAGCCCCATTCATGCGGTTCCCAAGCACGCGCAGACCCCGGCGCAGATCAAATCCGAGGGCAGCTACAGCATCGGCCTTTCCGTCGGCGAGAGCCTGCACCGGGCAGCCGTCGATGCCAATGCGATCTCGACGGCGCGGCTGCTGCAGGGGCTGCGCGATGCGCTCACCGGCAAGGCCACGTTCGGCATCGCCAACCAGCAGAGCATTCAAGCTCTGATCCTCGCGGCACGGGCGCGCGTCGGCAACGCGAATCACGCCGCGGCGCGCGCCTTTCTCGCGCGCAACGGCAAGAAGAAAGGCGTCGTGACCACGACGAGCGGTCTCGAGTACCTGGTGCTGAAGGCGGGGCAGGGCAATTCTCCCCAGCCGGGCGATATCGTGACCGTGAACTATCGCGGCACGCTGCTCGACGGCACGGAGTTCGACAGCTCCTACAAGCGCGGACAGCCGGCCACCTTCCCGATGGACCGGGTCATTCCGGGCTGGCAGGAGGCGCTGAAGCTGATGAGGCCGGGTGCCCGGTGGCGCATCTTCATCCCGCCGCAGCTGGCCTATGACCTCAATTCACCGCCGCAGATTCCGCCCGGATCGCTGCTGATCTTCGACGTCGATCTGCTGGGAGTCCGCCCGCCGGCGCCGCAGCTCCACCCGCAGATGCCGCGGCCCCCGCAGGCGCCCGGCCAGCCGTAGCCCCCGCTCTTACCAGGCACACGGATGTGCCCCGCCGCCGCAGGTGGCGGAGGCGGTGGGCAAAAACCGCGCTTTTGCCCGCCGCCGCGCTGGGCCGGGCAGGATGCCCGGATCCAGCGCTTAGACCAGCGTATGAAATACCCTCTGCACGTCTTCGTCCTGCTCCAGCTTGTCGATGAGGCCCAGGACCTCTGTCGCCTGCTCCTCGGGCAGCTCCGTGGGCACGGTGCAGATGTATTCGTGCTCCGCGGAGAGCGGCGTGATGCCGCGCGCTTCCAGGGCTTCCTGAAGCTTGCCGAAGTCGGCGAAGGCGCCGCGGATGACGAGCTGCGGCTCGCCTTTCTCGCCGCTGCTTTCGCCCATCTCCTCGAGGCCGTGATCGATGAGGTAGAGCTCGAGGTCGTCCTGATCGATGCCCGCGGG
>JASHVV010000318.1 GCA_030044385.1 Gammaproteobacteria bacterium | reverse complement strand
CGGAGAGCGGCTACCTGGTCTCCATGCCCTCTTTGAGGCAGAGCAGATACGGCATGCCCGCCGCCGAGCAGAGCGGTCTGCAACTTGCCGCCGCGCTCCACGCGCCGAGCATCGCCGCCCTGCGGTCGATGGACCCGAGGAAACTGACGGATGCCGCGGCGGCCGCCCATTTCTGGCCGTGGGGCATCGTCGACGGCCATGTACTGCCGGAGCAGATGATCACCGCCTTCGACAAGGGCGATCAGGCGCGCGTCCCGATCCTCGCGGGCTTCAACAGCGGCGAGATCCGGTCGCTCATGTACCTCGCACCCCCCGTACCGGCGAGCGCGGCGGACTACCGCAGGAACATCCGGGAACTCTACGGGCCCTTTGCCGGCGAATTCCTGCGGCTCTATCCGGCGAATGACCTGGAGGAGAGCATTCTGGCGGCCACCCGCGATGGCCTCTATGGCTGGACGGCGATGCGCCTCGTCAAGGATCAGAGCGGGCTCGGACTGCCTTCCTATCTGTACTTCTTCGATCACGGCTACCCGGCCGCCGACGAGGCCCACCTGCATGGATTCCATGGCAGTGAGATCCCCTATGTCTTCGGCACGCTCGACCGCACGCCGCCGCTCTGGCCGAAGAACCCGGCCTCACCGCGCGAGGAGGCACTCTCCGAGGCGATGCTCGATTACTGGACCAGCTTCGCCCGCAGCGGCCGCCCGCAGGCGGCGGATGCCCCGGATTGGCCGGCCTTCGGCTCGGTGGGCGCTTACATGGACTTCACGGATGCGCCGCATCCCCAGACACGCCTCATGCCGGGCATGTACCAGCTCAATGAGGACGTCGTCTGCCGGCGCGTCGCGGCCGGGAATCTCCCCTGGAACTGGAATGTGGGCCTCGGCTCGCCGAAGCTGCCGCCGAAGGCCGCTCACTGTCGATGAATGCCGCGCAAAAGAACAAAGGCAGGCGAAGAATCATGAGCAAAAAAGTCCAGGCCGTATTGATGATCGCGGTCTCATTCGGTTGGCTCACCGCAATGGCGGCTCCATCCGCGTCCAGACCTGTCGTCAGGATCGCGCAAGGCGCGTTGGTGGGACGGGCTGACGCGCAGGGCGTGCGTTCCTTCAAGGGGATTCCCTATGCGAAGCCGCCCGTCGGCAGCCTGCGATGGCGGCCACCCGTCGCGGCCGGCGGCTGGAAGGGCGTGCGCGATGCGGGGCACTTCGGCGCCAGCTGCATCCAGCCGCCCTGGCCCGCCAGCAGCGTCTACGATGACGATATCTCGAACTTCAGCGAAGACTGTCTCTTCCTCAATGTCTGGGCGCCGGCGCGCGCCCGCAAGGCGCCCGTCATCGTGTGGATCTACGGTGGCGGGTATGTCTTCGGCAGTACGCAAGAGCCCTATTACGACGGCAGGAGCTTCGCGGCGCACGGCGTCGTGTTCGTGTCGATGAACTACCGGCTCGGCGTGCTCGGCTGGCTCGCCTTGCCGGCACTGAGCGCGGAGTCGCCGCACGGCGTGTCGGGCAACTACGGCCTTCTCGATCAGATCGAGGCGCTCAAGTGGGTCAAGCGTAACATCGCGGCCTTCGGCGGCGATCCCGGCAACGTCACCATCATGGGCGAGTCGTCGGGCGGCGTGAGCGTGACTTACCTGCTCGCAAGTCCGCTGGCGCGCGGGCTGTTCGCCAAGGCGATCGGCGAGAGCCTCGGCATCGCCTCGGTGCCCGACTTGAAGAAAGCGGACCACGGGTTGCCTTCGGCCGAAGCGCTCGGCACCTGGATCGCGAAGGACCTGCACGCCACCGGTCTCACGGCGCTGCGAGCGATGGACGCCACGAAGCTCAACGACGCGGCGCTCGAAGCGGGATACCATGCCGCCGGCACCGTTGACGGCTGGGTATTGCCGCACCAGGTCGTCGATATTCTCGACCGCAAGGAAGAGGCGCACGTGCCGGTGCTGATAGGATTCAACGCCGGTGAGATTCAGACCCTGCCCGCCTTCCTGCCGCCCCTGCCGTCCTCGAGCGCGGTGTACGCAAGGGAGATCCGGGCGCGCTACGGCGATCTTGCGCCGCAGTTCCTGCGGCTATATCCGCCGAACGACATCAGAGCCAGCATGATGGACGCGGAGCGTGACGCCATCTTCGCCTGGAGCGCCGAAAGGATCGTGCGCGACGAAGCCGCGCTGGGCGAGCCTTCCTATCTCTATTTCTTCGATCATGGCTACCCCGCGGCACGCGCCGAGGGGCTGAGAGCCTTCCATGCGAGTGAGATCCCCTATGTCTTCGGCCGCATCGGTCCCAGCGCGCCGCGGCTGGCGAATTGGCCGCGCGCTCAGGGTCCCGCCGAAGAAGCGCTGTCGCGCGCGATGATCTCCTATTGGGCTTCGTTTGCGCGCACGGGCGTTCCCAAGGCCCCGGGCGATCCGGACTGGGCCACCTTCGCGCCCCACGAGAGTTACATGCACTTCGCGGCGAAGCCGGAAGTCGCAACTCACCTGATCCCCGGCATGTACACGCTGACCGAGGAAGTGGTGCAGAGAAGGCGCAGAGCCGGTAACCAACAGTGGGGCACCAACGTCGGGGTCGCCGCGCCCGTTCTCCCACCCCCGCGATAGGAACGCACGCGGCTCGCGGCGCCGCGAGCCGCCGCCCGTTCCCTGGGTCCGCTCAGCCGGGTCCGCTCAGCGGCTGCCCTTCCTCCGCGTCGCGCCCTTCTTGCCGGGTGTCCCGGACCTGCCGCACAGCGCAATGAAGCCGGCCGCCATGAAAGTCGCCAACCGCTCCTTGACTGCCGCGTAGTCCTCCGATTCGCAGACACCGTTCGACAGGCGATCGATGCGGCCGGTGCGGCCGAGCACGTGCATGAACGCACCGGACATGAAATCGTAGCCCCAGAAAATGTCGGCCTCCGAGCAGTCAGGCAACGCCTTCCTGAGGATGCCGATCAGCTTCAGCACCAACGGGTCGAAGTGCAGGTCCATCATCGCGGCTCCCTCCGCGGAATTGCTCACCTGCGAAGCGAATGCGGCGGCATTGCGCCACCCTTCGCCGCCGCTGATATACAGATCCAGATCGGTGTCCAGGAATGCGCGTAATGCGCCCTCGACCGTCGGCGAGCCGCCGCATTCGCGCTCGTAGCGGTTCAGAGCGTCCAGCCTGCGGCTGCTGCTCGTTCCGGCCCGCCGCGCGAACACCGCCTCGAACAGCCGGCGCTTGTCGGTGAAATAGTAGTGCATCAGGGTGGTGTGCACCCCGACCTTCTGCGCCACATCGCCCAGCGTCACCCCATTCAGTCCGTGTTTGGAGAACAGATACTCGGCGGCATCCAGCAGCCGCTCGAGGGTCTCGGCGCGCTGCTCCGCCCTGGTGAGCGGCTTTCGCGTGCCCTTGGGAAGACTTGCCATCTACGCGCCCTTCCACAATGAATGCGGTTGCGGAAGATTAGCATCAAATGCGCTCCAACCCTTCGGCGGGCGCCGCCGGCGCCAGTTGGTCGGCTTGCCTCAGCGCCGGGAAAAAGCGCATCCAGAGCCCCGCGGCGAGCAACGCACCGAGACCGCCCACGAGAACCGCGGGCACCGTCCCGATGAGCGCCGCGAGAAGGCCCGACTCGAAGGCGCCGAGCTCGCTCGAGGTGCCGATGAACATCATATTGACTGCCGCCACGCGGCCGCGCAGTGGATCGGGCGTTGCGAGCTGCACGAGTGATGCACGGATGTTGACGCTCACCATGTCCGCGGCGCCGACGGCAACCAGCGCCGCAAGGGACAGGATCCACGAGGTCGAGATCGCGAAGACGACGGTGGCCAGTCCGAAGGCCGCGACGGCGAGGAATAGCTTGAGGCCGACCGCATGCTTCGCCGGATGGCGGGCCTGCCAGAGCGCGACGCTGCAGGCGCCTACGGCCGGTGCACTGCGCAGCAAACCCAAGCCGACAGGGCCTACGTGAAGAATGTCGCGAGCGAAGACGGGCATGAGAGCCGTCGCCCCGCCGAGCAACACTGCTACCAGGTCCAACGATATTGCGCCCAGCAGAACGGGCTGCGATCGCACGAAGCGAATGCCCGCCGCGATGCGAGCCATGCGGGTTGCGAGCACAGAGGCATCGGTGGGCGCGGTCCGCCGCCCGGAAGCGCCCAAGATACCGAGCGCGGCGATGGAAAACGCCGCGCAGCAGAAACCATAGGCACCGGCCGCGCCGAGCGCATACGCGAGGCCTCCCACGGCCGGACCCGCAATCACGGCGAGCTGCCAGAGCGAAGAGCCCAGGGCAATTGCCCGCGGCAGTCGCTGCGGAGGAACGAGAAACGGCAGCAGCGCCTGGCTGGCCGGCTCGGCGACTGCACGCGCCGCTCCGGACAGAAGCAGCAGCGGATAGAGCGGCCACAAGGGAGCGGCCGCCGCGGTCAGGGGAAGAAAGGCGGCCGCGCACAGCGCCTGCAGAGCGAGCCCGGCCGCCAGGACGCCCCGCGGCTGCAGCCGATCGCACAGCTCCCCTGCCGGCAGCATGAGCAGCATCATCGGCAGGAACTGCGCCAGGCCCACCAGGCCCAGCGCGAGCGGCGCATGCGAGCGCTGATAGACGGTCCAACCTATCGCGACGGATTGCGCCAAGGCCGCCGCTTCGGCCAGGCACCGGACGGCCAGATATAACGGCAGGCTCCGCCGGCGATAGGGGTCACGCTGCTCGGGTGTCGAACCTGCCACTGTCTCGACGCATCCGGAGAATACGAGCACAATGCTCATATTGTGGCACGACGGATCCCATTTGCTGCTCGCATTGCCGACCGCTCGGGCGCGATGCGCAAACAGCCGAAACAGGCACGCTCGCGGGCGACGATCGCAGCCATTCTGCAGGCCGCGGCTCACATTCTGGGGGAGCGCGGCTGGGAGGGGCTCACGACCAACACGGTCGCCGAGGCCGCCGGTGTCAGCATCGGCTCGCTCTATCAATACTTTCCGCACAAGCTCGCGCTGGTCGAAGCCGTGCGGCGGCGCCATTTCGATGAGGTCATCGCCGTCCTTCGCGCCGCAGCCGACGAACAGCTACCGCGCCCACGCCGTGTCGAGGCGCTCGTCGACGGCATGATCGGCGTGCACAGCCGCTATCCCGCAGCGCATCGGGTGCTGCTGGAGGAAGCCCCACGCGCCAAGGAAGCCGGCGCGCTGCACGATCGATTCGCGGTCATGCTGCACAGGCGATATGAGGCGATCGTCAGGGTGAATACCCGCGTCACTTCCGCCCACATCCGGGTTGCCGCGCGGGTGCTTGCGGCGGCAGTCGCGGGCGTCGTTCACGATGCGGCCGGCCAAGACACCCTGCGATCTGCAAGCCTGCGGGTCGAGCTCCTGCGGCTGGTGAACTCTTACCTCGATTGCATCAACTGATCCGGATGGACCGGCTCGACGTCGTCGGCGAACGGAGTCAGCCGCCGCTGTCCGCGCCCGCCACCAGCGGCAACAACACCGCACTGCGCCCATCGGGCCCGTGCTCGATCGTCACCGTCGTCTTGCGGTAGTCCGCCGGCTCCGCGAACAGGATGTTGGGCACCCAGGTCTGTGGGTTGCGGTCGTACAGCGGGAACAGGGTGGACTGAATCTGCACCATGATACGGTGGCCGGGCTTGAACTCGTAGTTCACCGTGGGCAGGCGGAACCTGTATTCCTGCACCACGTTCGCCGGGATCGGCGCGGGGTCGGAGAAGCTCTTGCGGTAGCGCCCGCGGAAGATGTCCAGCGACACCGGCAGCTCGTAGCCACCCATCGTGGGGTCGGTGGGATCGGTGCCGGGGTAGACGTCGATCAGCTTCACCACGAAGTCGCCGTCGGTGCCGGTGGTCTTGGCGAAGATGTCGGCTATCGGCGCGCCCTGCACCCACACGGTCCTGGTCAGCACCGGCGTGGTGTAGGACAGCACGTCGAGCCGGTCCGCCGCGAAGCGCTGGTCGTGGACCAGCCAGGTGCGCCAGCGGGCCTCGTCGTTGGCCTGGATCGGCCGCGGCAGGTAGGGCACCGGTTTGGCCGGATCGGAGACATAGCTGTCGCCACCGCCGCCAGGCTGCTGGAAGGCGAGGCCCATGTGCGCCTGCAGGTAGAGCGGAGTGAGCTGCTGGGCGCCAGCCACCTTCCAGTCCGGGAAGCTGTCCCAGCGCTTCTGGACCGGGTTGTAGATCATCGCGTCGGGCAGCGGCCTCGCCAGTGGGGTGCCGCGCAGATAGTGGTTGAACCAGGGGATCAGCACCTGCTGCCGGAATTCGGCGGTGGTATTGCCGGGCCACTTCAGCGGCCCGAGGTACCAGCCGGCGCGGTTGATCTGGCTGTGCCACCAGGGACCGATCACCAGGTGGTTGTTGGCGCGGTGGCCGGCCTTCACCAGCGCTTCCCAGGCGTGGACGGCGCCATAGATGTCTTCCTGATCCCAGAGGCCCTGCAGCCACATCGTGGGCACCTCGGAAGGATGCTGGGGGAGCAGCTTGTCCAGCGCCTGCAACTGCCAGAAGGCATCGTATGCCGGATGCGCGGCGAAGCGGTTCCACCACGGCAACTGCTCGAAGCCGTGGGCGTCGGCATAAGTGCCGGCCGAACCCGCTTCGAGGAAGTTGGTGTAGTCGTCGTAATTGTCGCGCGGCACGTCCTTGCCCGAGCCCTGGGCGGTCATCTGCTCGGTGAAGTAATCCAGATTGATCTGGCGCAGGGCACCGTAGTGGTACCAGTCGTCGCCCATCCAGCCGTCGATCATCGGGCTTTCCGGCGCCGCAACCTTCAGCGCGGGGTTGGGGTGGAGCAGGGCCATCGCCACCGTCCAGCCGTCGTAGGAGGAGCCGATCATGCCGACCTTGCCGTTCGACTGCGGCACGTTCTTCACCAGCCAGGCGATGGTGTCCCAGGCGTCGGTGGTATCGTCGGTCTTAGTCGGATTGAGCGGCCCCATCGGCGGACGCGTCATGACGTATTTGCCTTGCGAGCCGTATTTGCCACGTATGTCCTGCCACACCAGGATGTAGCCGGCGTTGGCCCAGTCCTGGTCGCCCGACCATACCGCGTCGGCCATGTACGGGCTGTTGCTGGTGATGAAGCTGTCGGCGTTGTACGGCGTACGTTCCAGCAGCATCGGCAGACCGTGCGCGCCCTTGGGAATCAGGATCACCGTGTGCAGCTTCACGCCGTCCCGCATCGGGATCATCACGTCGCGCCGGATGTAGTCGAAATTGCCTTCCGGCTCTTTCCAGTGGGCCGGGATGTCCGACCCGGTCTGGATCATATCGGGCGTGACCTTCAGCGCATCCTGGCGAGCAGGCGGTGCCGCGAAGGCAGCCACCGAAAGCATGCAGGCAAGCGAAAACAGCAGCGAACGCAAGGCGGCAGTCTTCATGTCCAATGTCCTCGTGGTGGCGGCCGTGCCCGAATCTTCTGCCGGCCGCGCACCGCCAGCATGCGAGGTTCGCGGGGTCTTGCAATCGGCAGTGGCTCGGGTAGTTCGAGCGGTTTTTCCGAGCCGATGAGTGGAAGGATCCGCACGGTAATTAAACACGATGGCCGGCCTTCTCTTCAACCCTGGCTCATTGAGCCATGACTCATTGAGTATTGGCTGCACATCCGGTCTCGTTCGCGCCCGTTACGATACGGTCCAGTCTTCGAGCCGGAGGCCGTCGATCCGCGAAAACTCCCGCGTGTTGTGTGTGACGAGAATTACGTCTAGCGCATGAGCGTGGCTTCCGATGAGCGTGTCGAGCGGACCGATTGGCCTGCCGCTCCTCTCGAGCGACGCGCGGACATCCCCGTACCTCATCGCGGTGCCCTCGTCGAAGGCAGTAACCTCCAGCGCCAGCAGGAATTCATCCAGGGCGTCGTGCGCATCCTTGGGGCGATTGCTTTTTTCCGCACCGAACGCAAGCTCGCCCAGCGTAATCGACGAAATGCCAACCTGTCCGATCGATTTGCCGCGTAGTTTCTTGAGCACGATCGGATGCTTCCTGATGATGGCTATGCAGGTGTCCGTGTCCAGCATCCACTTCACGGAAGCGATTCCCGCCGCTCTGCCTCATGCGGTTGCTCGCGATCGCTCATGAAGTCTGCCGGAAACTTGTCCAGGCTCTGCACCAGCGTGTCCCAGGATTTGGCTTTTGGCAGAAGCACGACCGCACTGCCAACGCGCTTGATCAGTACCTCTGCTCCCGCGAAGCGAAACTCTTTCGGGAGCCGCACGGCCTGGCTATCACCGTTCTTGAACAGTTTGGCCGTTTTCACGATGACGACCTCCATCAGCAGTATATATATGTTGTAAATATATATGTTCCTCCCAGGTCGGTCAAGACCATCGCCAGCTCTGGGAGCCCGTATGTCCTCGACCCTGGACACAGCTGGTTTGCCAATTGGGTTCGGTGCTCTGAGCGCACAAATTCCGCCAACCGAGCACGGCAGCTCGAGCGGTGGCGCTTCCTCCAGCACGGCGATATATGCTATATGCATATTGCATATGCAGCAAGCTTCCGGAATAACAGCGGCGATCCGTCGCGCGAGCGTCCGCCAGTGGGTTCTCAAGCCGCAGGACTTAGCTGTAGCGCTGAAGCTCGCCTCGCTGCACGGCGAGCAAATGTCCTATGCCGCTCTCGCCAAGCAAATGCGGCTCTCCCCATTCGAGGCCCATGCGGCCGTTCAGCGCTTGATTGCGGCCCGACTGGTCACCAAACACATCGGCCCCATCCGGCCGATCATGGCGGCGCTGCGCGCATTCGTGATCAACGGCGCTCCGTACGCCTATCCCCCGGTTCGTGGTGAGGCAACCATCGGTTTTCCGACAAGCCACGCGGTTCCGCCACTCAGGGAACAGATACAACCCTCCACGGACTTGCCGCCGGTCTGGCCTCACCAGGAAGGCACCACACGTGGTCAAGGTGTGCTGCCCCTGTATGAACAGCTCCCCTTAGCAGCCACGCACGACCCGAAACTGTACGAGCTGCTCGCTCTCTTTGACGCACTGCGAATCGGCCAGGCCCGGGAGCGAGAGCTGGCCAAAAAGCTCCTGGAGCAGAGGCTGCAATGATAGCTATTGCCGACAATCCCAATCTTGCGATTCTGGAGACGGCGGTCCAGGCGCTCGGCAAGCTGACTGATTCGCTCGTGTTCGTCGGCGGCTGCGCGACCGGACTGCTCGTAACGAGAACACGCGCCAACCAGATTCGCGCCACCGAGGACGTGGACGTCTGTCGTCGCCCAGGTCGCAACTATTGCTGAATATCAAGGTGTCGAATCCGTTCAATCCCGCGTGCCTCTCGTGAGCGATATGTTGGAAGCACTGACGCGATAGAGGATGGATTGTCCCGGCCCGACGTAATAGACCAGAAAGGCTCCGCTGCCCGTTACCGAAAGGCAGTTTCGCCCAATTTTTCGGGCGAAACGCCCACTACCTCATCCGGTACCCTGGCAAGCTGGTGGAAAGGGAGGGACTCGAACCCTCGACCCCGGCATTATGAGCTCACCGCTCTGCTCAAGATAGCCTTTTAATTCAACAACTTGCCAAGGGGCGCCCGTTCCGATTGGCACGACGAAGCACGACCGAGCACAACCGATTCCCGCAAGATTCCCGCGTGACGGCTCCACAGCGGATACGCGACATTCGCCATTCGCGAATCCCGAATAGCGGCATCTCTGAACCTCAGTCAAGCCGGAGGTGGACTTCGCGAGGATTGCAGCGAGCAGTAAGCCGTCTAACGGGGCCGTGGACAATTGGTCGACTCATGATCTCCTCACTTCTTGTCCACCCATTGAAGCAGATTCTCAATTGTCGCGGAGGCATCGAGTCGCACTTGGCGGGCGCGTTTGGCTTTTGCGGGATCCAGAATCGAAATCGTTCCGTCCGGAGCGACGGCCGCTACCACCCAGCGCCAGGCCAGCTTGGTCGCCTCAGCCGTCATGCGAGACCATTCGGCTTTGGTGAAGCTCAGAGGAAAGGAACTGCGCTTGACCTGGACACCGAGCTGCACCGCCGCGCGCGTGGCCAGGAGGTCGAATGCACCGCGCGATGCCCGCGATTGGTACACAAGGTCGAAGCCTGTCGCCGACAGTTCACGCGCGACGGCGTGCTCCGCCTCATCTCCGATCACGCTCATCGGAACCACTGTTCCACCCGGCCGTCTCCAACGCAGCCAGAGTCCGAATGTTGGGTCAGCGAGGCGGTAGAGTCCCTCCTCTGTCTTGGCGACTGCGTCCTTCAAGCGCTCAAGATAGCCGGCAGTCGCGGCAGTAGACGTACCAATTCGTGAGGCTACCTCAGTCAAAGAGGTGGGTCCGGCGGCAAGCGCGTCGAGAGTCGCCGCGAGGTAGGTGGATCGGCCCACGATGCGGCGAAATTCATTCTCGAAAAAGAGCGCCAGCCGACCGGTAGGCGAGAATAGCAGCTCCTGCAAGGCAGCCTTCAGATCCGCTTCATTTGGGGCGTCGCTCGTCGCCGTCAACGTTTCACCGAGCAGCTGCAGGTAAAACGGATTCCCGCCGACGACAATCACGGCCCTCTCAGCCAGCTCGGCCGGAACGCGATGACTGCCGGGCCCGGGTCGGCGGAGCAACTCGATCGCAGCGTCTCGGTTGAAAGGTCCAAGCTCGAGAATCGAGAAGTGCTGGAAAAACGGTGATGCCTCTTCCGTGACGAGCGCAAGCAGCATCGAGCGCGCCGAGCCGGAGATGAAATAGGCGACCCGTCGGTGTCGCTGCCACACACTACGAAGCCGCGCGAACAGAGCGAAGTCTTTCGGCGAGAGACCAGCGAGTTCCTGAAACTCGTCGAGGGCCACCACGATCCACAGCCGCAGCACCTCCGCCAGTCGCTCGGGCGCATCGAGCCACGAGTGGATCCGTTCGTCGGTGACTCGTCCTTCCGGAATCTCGAGCAGCTCGCTCCGGAGCGCGGCCGGCAGTCTGCCGAAATTCGCTGAGCGCAGGAGAGCTGCCCGATATCCGGCGGGCGAATGAATCAATCGCTCGAGCGACTCACCGACCTCAGTGGCGAATGCGGCGTCCACAACTCGCAGGGCGAGACGGCGGAAGACTTCCCCCGAAACGGGGCCCTGCTCCTGGGTGTCGAGGACAACTACGCGCAATGAGGGTGAGCACGCGCGGCGAGCGGCCTCGAGCACGAGGCTCGTTTTGCCAATCTTGCGAGGCCCAATGATGGCCACCCATTGTGGAGCTCCTGCGGCTAGGCTCTCGATCGAGCGGGCCGCCTGGGCCAGCTCAGTCGCGCGATTATGGAACTCCTCGCCGACTACCGGGGTACTGGTGTGGAACATCTTTGGGCACGCTCTACGATAGCAAGCATGCTACTAGCAATATTGCTACGTAGCAAGATTGCTAGCGACTAAAGGACGGTGCTAGCCTCGTATATGCAATATGCAAACTGCATATAAAGCTGGCGTTCGAAATAGCGGCCAGAACCTACACCGCTTCGACCGGGAAATTGTTGCCTGGGCCGGCGCCAATAGCTAACCTCTTCGGATACCGTACTCGCCCAGTACGGAGTAGCCGGCGGAACTTGAGTCAAGCTCCACTGCAACGAGGTTTCCCGGACATCCGACCTTGTTCAGGCCGACACAACGAACGCCAGCAATCTCGGCATCAACTCGCGCATGGTGATGTCCAAAGAAGCAGATACGCGGTCGAACACGAGAGAGCAGTGCTTCCAGACCTGCGGCTTCGCTCACGTATTCCGCGCCACGCCGGTGATGCTGGAATCGGACACCAGCCGGTGCATCGTGCGTGAGCATCACATCCAACTTGCCAAAGTTGCTCAATCGATCGATTTCGTCGTGTGTATAGTGGCGCCTCGCATAACCTTGAAGCGTCTTTGATTTGCGCACATAGTCGGATGCGCCGTAGCAACCACCGATTCCGCCTACGCTGACCCTCCCAATAGAGGCATTTTCCAGCTCGATTCTGCAGCCATTGCGTAGATAGACCAGCCCTGGCAGTACCTCGGCTCCCTTCTGAGACTCAAGCCATAGGAAATCCTCATGATTGCCCTTGATGAAGACAGTTCGTCGAGGCGCGTGACGCTTAGCAGCGAGCCAATCGGGGAAATCACCTGGGCCATCGTGATTGCGCGTTGCGCGATCTATCCGCGCCGGATCCGACCAGATTCCGAAGTCCCCAACATGCAAAACCCAATCGAACGTCGATCCGAGAGTTTTCTCGAACGCCAGCACGTCCTCATAGAAGCGATTGATAGCTCCGTGAATGTCGCCTGCTGCGCAGATAAGCACTGCTCTCGCACTCAGGTCCAGTCATCGCCTCTGACTCAATGATACAGCACAACGCTACCAAACATTGTTCTCGTAGCGCAGATGCAGTGTTGTGTTGCGTCACAAGATGATCGCCTTCTCAACGTACAAATCTGACGCGTCAGACGCCGCGATAACTGGCGTCCGCTGTACACGCTCATGCCGCGATTAAATGTGCTCGTGCGCGCCCGACTGCTACTTGGACCCAGTAATGAGACTTGCGCTCATGGTCTCGAGGGCCGTTCGCAAACCGCTACGGACGAAGTCCGATCGCATGCGTGGCGGACCGACGCACGCGAAGCCAGCAACGTCAAGCGGTCAGTTTCGCCGAATTTTTGTTGCCGCCGATTGTAATGTGACCCAAAGGCAACCTCTCTGTTGTCACCGCAAGGCTCGAATGCATCAAGATACCGCAAACCGTGCGGACCTCGGGCTCTCCATATCCACCGTGGCCGGTCTTTACCCTGCGTGTAAAGCCGATCAGCTCCGGCTTATCTCTCTGGTAGGAGAACTCCGAGGTGTCCTGCAAAACCAGGATAGGACCCTCAGATCTCGCGAAGCGCTCGCGCGTAGCCTGAAAATGCCCCGTTAGGATGTCCTCCTCGCTCACGCGCTCGTTGGAGAGAAACCGATACGCCGCTTTCGTATTCGCCCAGTCCTGACAGGCCATCGGGATACTCTCCCCCGCGCCATCGGACAATTGTTCCAACAGTGTGCGAAATCGCTTTCCCAAGCGCTCGTCCACGAACGTACACTCTTCAAGCTCTTGATGGATCCAACTGGTTGGCGACTCCGAAAAGGCAACAGCGCGCCGCCAGCGCTGCGAGTCCATCCCGTTCGGCATGCAGCAGCACCGTGTATAGACCTCACACGGAACCTCTATATGTCATATGTTAGACTGAGATGCAAGAATTCTTTGCAAGGCCCTCATATCCAACGGAAAGTTGTGGGTAATTGCAAGGATGCCGAAGTGCTTACACACAGACTCTGCACTGCGCTAGAGTATCGCGTTAACAATTCAAACAGATCGCAGTAGGCAGGTAGGATGGGTTCAATGCAGCGCAACTTCCTTCTCGCGGTCCTATTGTTCGCTGTCTCGGGGTGTGCAACAATCGGGAACTATCGCCCGGATCTGCCCTGGGCATTCAATGCGCCGCGTGCAGACGGCTACGCGATCGATCTTGTGGACGTAAAACCGGCGCCGGGAACCCCTCTTGCCGCGGGGAACTCTGTCGACTTCTCCGCGACGGTCAAGTATTCCCTGTCGGTCACGAGCCGCGGGAGAGTCATTCTTATCTTCGAGGACCAGAATGATCACCCGATCAATCCGAGGCAGACGGTAGTAATTAGGCATGTGAGCAGCCCGGGTGGGGAGCTCACGTTGCGAGGCAGGATTACCGTTCCAACTTATGCCAGAGAGTTGCGTCTGTTTATTCCGTTGGATCCTCAAGGGTTTTCCCATACGACAGGAGAAGTAACGATCCGCTATCCGATCGTAAGAAGATGATGTCGGAAAGAATCTGTGATCGCGCGATGCGGCCGGGAACGACATCCGGCCCGATTTATCTGCGGCGCCAACTCGACCGGCGCCAGTCTCAGTTGCTCAAGATCACCCCTCGGCGATCAAGGCTTTAACCAGTTCTCCACGGAAAGGCCAGGGACGCGGCGAAACTCGCGCTCATTGTTGGTCACCACCGTTGCAGTGATATGGCGTGCGTGTGACGCAATGAGCATGTCGTAGGGGCCAATCGGCTTGCCTTTGGACAGCAGAGCGGTCTTGATCTCGGCGAAATCCTTGGCCGCACCGCACGGAAGGTCCTCCAACTCGAACATGCCGAGGAGATCGTCGAGGGCAGCCTCGTTTTCCTTGCGGAACTCGCCGTTCGCGGCCCCGAATCTCAGCTCCGACACGGTAATCGCCGACAGCCTGAGCTCGCCCGGCGAGCGGCCTGACATGCGCCGGGCAATTTGCTCGTACCCGGACTTGCGGTTGACGACGTGGATCATGATGTCCGTATCGAACATCCAGATCATCGCCAATCCCTGATCTGATCCTCCGGTTGCTGTCGCTCAAGCAGTCCCTTGAAGCGACCAACGACAGCCATGATCTGCTCATAGGTCAGGTGCGTGGGCAATAGCAAAACACCTGCGCCTACGCGCTTGATCTGTACCTCTTCACCCGCGAACCGGAATTCCTTGGGTAGGCGCACGGCCTGGCTATTGCCATGCTTGAATACTTTGGCTGTCTTCATTACGTAGTCGTCCTACGTTAATAGATACAGAAAGTATATACGCACACATTCGTGAGCGCAAAGATTCCGCCAACGAGCACCGCGGTCAAATGTCATGCTCGAGGAATGAGATCGCAAGCTTTTGATTTCATTGGTGGAAAGGGAGGGACTCGAACCCTCGACCCCGGCATTATGAGTGC
>JASHVV010000317.1 GCA_030044385.1 Gammaproteobacteria bacterium | reverse complement strand
CCGACCCAACCCGCACCGAGGTTGAAAGGCTCCGCGGCGATCCGCCCGCGCAATACCAGTCCGGGATAGCCGATCGACACGGCCTCGTAGGGCAGATCGCGGGCGAGCTTGCACACCTGGCCGGCCATGCCGGCCGCGGTCATGTCGGGACCGGACACGAACTTGTTGATCCGGCCGCGCGGGCCCATGCGGAATTTGATGTGCGAGCCGCCGACATCGATGACGAGGATGCGGGCCGGGTCCGGCGGCTTCGGTGCCGCCGGGCGCTTGGATCGGGAACGGGTCGCCATGTCCGGATTGTCACCGGAAACGGCGTCCCGGCCAAGCCGACCCGTTCGCACCCCAAATAGTTCCCCCGGAAACGGCTAACATAGGGAATGCTCTGGCTGAAAGCGTTCCACGTCGTCTTCGTAGTGACTTGGTTTGCCGGGCTCTTCTATCTGCCGCGGCTCTTCGTCTATCACACGGCCGCGGCGGATGCGGTCGGCCGCGAGCGGTTCGTGGTGATGGAGCGGCGGCTGTTCGCGCTGATGACTCTGGGCGGGGCGCTCGCCGTTGCTTTCGGCATCTCCATGGTTGCCGCCGCGCCCGCCTATCTCGGTTTTCTCTGGCTGCGCGTGAAGCTCGCGCTCGTCGCGGCGCTCGTCGTCTATCACCTCTGGTGCTACAAGTTGCTCAGCGACCTGCGCGACGGGCGCAATCGTCACTCGCAGCGCTGGTTCCGCGTCTTCAATGAAGTGCCGGGACTGCTCCTCCTCGCCATCGTAATCCTGGCAGTGGTCAAGCCCTAAGCAATACTAGATGGCGCTGGATCCGGGCTCCTGCCCGGCCCAGCGCTGCTTTGGGCAAAAGCGCGGTTTTTGCCCAAAGCTCCGCCACCTGCGGCGGCGGGGCACCTCCCTGTGCCTGAGCTACCAGTAACTCACGCGGTCTTGCCATTGGCCGCGCGCGGGCGGCGGCAAGGCGTCGGCCGCCGTCGTGCCGAGGTAGAGGAATCCCACGATCGCGTCCGCGGCCTCGAGGCCCAGCGCCGCCTTGACCGTATCGTCGTAGGCGGCATCGCCCGTCTTCCACATCGCCCCGAACCCCAGCGCCGTGGCGGCGAGCATCATGTTCTGCGCCGCGGCTCCCGCGGCGAGGATCTGCTCGATCGCCGGAATCCTGGCCGCGGCGTTGCAGACGGCGGCCACTGCCACGATGAGCGGCGCGCGCAGGGGCTTCTGCCGCTCGCGCTCCAGGGCTTCGGCGCTCGCGGCCGGCTGCTTGCGCCGCAGCTGCCCGGCCATCAGCTCCCCCAGGCGCTCGCGGGCGGCGCCGCGGATCACGATGAACCGCCACGGGCGCAGCCGGCCGTGGTCGGGCGCGCGGGACGCGCATTCGAGTATCAGCCCGAGCGCGGCCTCATCGGGCGGGGGATCGGTGAGCGCCTTGGCGGAGCGCCGGTTGAGCAGTGAGTCGATGGCTTGCATCCGGTCATTGTCCCAGATTCAGCGACCTGGAAACCGTGTAGAGTCGCCCGTCATGGACCCGACCGAACTGGAAGAGCTGCAGGCCTCGATCCGCACCATCCCCGACTATCCGCGCCGCGGGATCCAGTTCAGGGACATCACCACCCTGCTCGGCAACGCGCCGATGTTCCACCGCGCGGTGGACGAGTTGGTGCGGCCGTGGACCGGCGCCAAGGTCGATCGGGTCGCCGGAATCGAGGCGCGGGGCTTCATTCTGGGCGGCGCCGTCGCGCACCGGCTCGCCGCCGGCTTCGTGCCCATCCGCAAGAAGGGCAAGTTGCCGCACGAGACCGTGCGCGTGGCCTATTCCCTCGAGTACGGCCTCGACGAGATCGAGATGCACCGGGATGGGGTGGCCCGCGGGGAGCGGATCATCCTGGTGGATGACCTCATCGCCACCGGGGGTACCGCCGAGGCGGCCGTGAAGCTGCTGCGCTCGCTCGGCGCGCAGATCCTGGCGGCCTGCTTCGTCATCGACCTGCCCGAGCTCGGCGGCTCCCGCCGGCTGCAGGCGCTCGACGTCCCTGTCCGGACCCTCGTCTCATTTCAGGGACATTGAGCCTCTTCTGCACCGCCTGTTCTAGGTCTGGAACATTACTTTCCAGTCATCCAGGCTCGTGCCGCCCGGGTAGCAGGGATAATGCGCGCGGTTCCGGCGCCTGAGGCCCGGGCGACTCAAAAATTACCGCTCTCAATCCTCGTAATTCTGGAGATGTCGATGCTCAAGAAGCTCGTTCCCGCCGTCCTCGGCGCGATGCTGATCGCCAGCCCCGTCATCGGGGTCGCCACCGCGGCGGCTGCCCCTCAGGCAACGCCCCCGGCGAAGGTGGTAAACCACAAGGCCGCCGTCAAGCACAAGGTCGCCGCCAAGCACAAGGCGGCCGCTCATCACGCGGTGAAGAAGCATTCGGCGAAGCACGTGGCCAAGCACCACGTGGTGAAGAAGAAGGTCAAGAACCCCGCCTGAGGCCTCTGCGGCCCCAAAAAGCCCCGCCTCGCGCGGGGCTTTTTTTTTCTTCCGCGGCAGAATAGAGGGCATGGAATCCAGGGCGCCCATCGCGCCGCTCGCCCCGGCGGCGCATCTGCCCGCGGCGGCATCCCGCGAGCCGGCCGGATGGTCGGCGCTGAGGCTGCTGCCGCTGCGGGCGAGGCTGGCGCTGCTCGGGGTGCTGTTTGCGGCTCTGGCCTCGGCGGGCATCGCCGAACGGCTGGCGGAGAAGCCCCAAACCCAGGCCGCGGTCATATTCCTCGCATTCCTGGTGGTCGGGCTGCTCGCGGCTCTCAGCCGCCTGCTGGCCGCGGACGCCGTCCGGCGCGAGGGTCTGCGCGCGGCCTCGGAGCGCCACGCCAGGGACCTCGAGAGCCTGATCGAGGCGCGCACTCGCGAGCTCTCCGCCTTGTCCACCCATTTGCAGGAGCTGTCGGAGACGGAGAAATCGGAGCTCGCCCGCAATCTCCACGATGAGCTCGGCGGGCTGCTGACGGCGGCCAAGATGGACCTCTCCTGGCTGCAGGCGCGCATCCCGGACGCGGCTCTCCAGGACCGGCTGACGCAGCTCGGGGCGGTGCTGGACGAGGCGATGGACCTCAAGCGCCGGGTCGTCGAGGACCTGCGGCCCTCTCTGCTCGATCATTTCGGCCTGCCGACGGCGCTGCGCGCCTACGTGGAGTCGGCGTGCGCCAAGGCGGGACTGCGGGCCGACCTCACGCTGCCGGAAGACGGCACGCCGATGCCCAGGGAAACCGCGATCGCCCTCTTCAGAATCGTCCAGGAAGGCATCACCAACATCATCCGCCACGCCGATGCGCGCGCGGTCACCCTGCGATTCGAGTTCGGGCGCGATGCCTGCCGCTTCACGTTGAGCGACGACGGCCGCGGTTTCGATGCCGCCGATCCCAGGCTCGGCTGGTCGCACGGACTCACGGGCATGCGCCAGCGAGTGCGCGCCCTGGGCGGCCGGTTCGCGATCGAGTCAGCGCCGGGGGCCGGTACGACCCTCCGCGTCGGCATCCCGCGCCCGGGAACCGATTAGCCGGCGCTCCATTTCGAGTGCCCGTCGGCGACCACCGCCTTCAACTGCGAGATGTCCCGCATCTTGTCGAGGAAGTAATCCGCGCCGGCCGCGAAGCAGTGCTCGCGCACGAAATCCGAGGCGTAATTGGTGAGCACGACCACCAGCGGCTGCTCCTCGGGCGGATAGAGCTGGCGGACCTGGCGGATCACCGCCACGCCGTTGCCCTCGGCCAGCTCGATATCCACGACCAGCACGTCGTAAGTGGCCTCCTGCAGGCGCAGCAGCGCCTCCGACTGCGTCGCTGCCTGCGCCGTGACGCAGACGCGGCCGGGCTCCGACAGCAGATCGATCAGACGCCGCGACAGCACGGCGGA
>JASHVV010000316.1 GCA_030044385.1 Gammaproteobacteria bacterium | reverse complement strand
AAGGCATTCCCGTCGGGGAGAAAGCTGCGGACCGCGCCGAGCACGCCCAACTCCGCGGCGGCATTGGCGTACTTGTGCGCATAGGGCATGCAGGGATAGAACTTGAAATCCGGGTACTGGGCGCGATGCTGCCGGTAATAATCGCAGACCTCTGCGATCCGCTCGTGCGTGGTGCACATGAAGGTCCGGATTCCTTCGGCATAGGCGTCGTTCAGGACCTCGATCACCGAGGCAGTGTCCTGAAAGCGCATTGCCTGGGCACGCGCCTTCTCCTCCGACATGTGGTTGACGCCGAAGAACTGGTTGTCACCGAAGAGGATTCTGTCCATGAGTCGATCGCTCAAGTCTCGCCCGCACTCAGCAGTCGGCCGAAGAATTTCCGTTTCCGCGCGGCGGCGCGCGCCGGCTCGGTTTGTTCGAGGGCGGCGGCGTCCTGATGGCCCGCCTCGGGCTGCACCAGCGTGCGGGGCTTGCTCGCATCCTGCAGCATCATGCTGGCGACCAGCGTTACGTCGCTGGCTGTGCGGAAATTGCTCAGAGCTTGCTTGCCCTCCTGGATGCATTGCACGAAATGATCGATCTGCGCGGAGTACTCCTCGCCGCGGACGTAGAACCACACCGGCTGCGTGAGCCCGGTCGTGTAGCGGACGTTCCAGCCCTGTTTGTAATCCTCGAAGGGCTCCGGGAGACTTCGCAGGTATGCCTGGATCTCCTGGCGGTCGACGTTGATCCGGCCGTTCGTTCCCCAGAAGCTCAGGCGCACCGACATCTTCCGGTGCGTCTCGTCGCTCCAGTTCGTGGCGAGCTGGCCCTGGAACCGATCGCTGAAGTGGAAGGTCGAATAGATCTCGTCATCCACATCGCTGGAGAAGACGCTGTTCAGTACCGAACCGGAGACCGCCCTCGGCCGCCCGGCAAGGTAGTTCAGCAAATCGATCGCATGACAGGCGTAGTCGAACAGGCAGCCGCCGCCTTCGCTCTTTTGCGAGCGCCACGTCGAGCCCTTCGGCCGCAGCACGACCGGTCCATAGGCCTCGGCGCGGACGTGGTGCAGGTCTCCTATCAGCTTGCGGTCCAGCAGCCGCCTGGCCTCGTTGAATGCGGCGACGAAGCGGTAGTGGTAGCCGACCTGGTTCACGAGCCGCTTGCGCTCCGCGAGGTCTGCCAGGCGATAGCCGGTCTGCGGATCGAGCCCGAAGGGCTTCTCGCAGAAGACGTGCAAGCCTCGCTCGAGGGCGGCTTCGACCACTTCCGTGTGATACTTGGAGGGTGTCGCAACGAAAAGACAGTCCAGCGACTCCTCCGCGAGCATCCGCTTGTAATCCGTATACGTGCCCACGCCTGTGTACTTTGCCAGTACATCCAGGATATAGCCGGACGTGTCGCACACGGCCTTCAGCGCAATTTCGGGGTGGGCATTGACGATGGAATGATGGGACAGCCCCATCTTCCCTAGCCCGATGATTCCGGCTCTCAGCATGATTCTTCCAGCGGATACGGGCCTGAACGAGATCTCGAAACCCCGGGGGATTTTATTCTGCGCAGCCTGGGTCTTCAATGATTTGAGCGGTGAACTCCATCACAGCGAATTCCACCGGAGCGGCCATCATCGGTTGTCTCCTCGGCCGGGGTCCCGGGGGCGAATGGTATAGTTTCGATCTCGCGAGCTGATCGTTTTGCCAAACCCGTCACAATCCCGCTCCAGAAACTCAGTCGTCGTGCTGATCACGGCGACCACCGCTTGGCCCCTCTCCGCGCGGCTGGCAGTGCGGCTCATAGCGCACGGGTGCCAGGTGCACGCGCTATGCCCGCGGGAGCACGCCTTGAGCACTGTGACCGGCATGGGCACCGTTCGGCGGTACTCCGGTCTCGATTCGATGCGGGCGCTGGAAAAGGCGATCACGGCCGTCCATCCGGACATCATCGTGCCGTGCGACGATCGAGCCGTTTGGCAGCTGCACGATCTGCATGCGCGGCGTCCGGACCTGCACCAGCTGATCGAGAGCTCGATCGGACACGCCGATTCCTTCGCGCGGGTCCGCAGCCGGGCGGAGCTCATGGCCGCCGCCGGCGAGGCGGGCATACGGGTGCCGGAGACCAGGATCGTCCGGTCGCCCGATGACCTCAGTGGTTGGTTCAGGAGCCGCCCCGGAGGCGCGGTCGTGAAGCTCGATGGCACCTGGGGAGGCAGGGGCGTACAGGTTGTCGCCTCGGAGCGGGAGGCCGTGGAGGCGTGGGCCCGGTTCACTGCGCGCGAGACTCCGGGAACATCCCTGAAGCGCTGGGTCATCGACCGGGATCCGCTCGCCTTCTGGGCGCGGCAGTCGCACCAGGCTCCCACGGTATCGATTCAGAAGTTCATCCCCGGACGGCCGGCGAATGCAATGCTGGCTGCATGGCGCGGGCAGCTCCTCGGCCTGGTCGGCGTAGAGGTTCTCTGCACGCAAGGCCCGACGGGAGCCAGCACAGTCGTGCGGATCATCCATCATGCGGAAATCGAGCGTTCTGCGCGGGAGCTCGTCAGAGGCCTCGGACTCTCCGGATTTCACGGACTCGACTTCATTCTGGAGGAAGGCTCGGGCGCACCTTGGCTGATCGAGCTCAACGCGCGCTGTACGCAACTCGGGCATCTGATCCTTCCTGGCCAGGGTGATCTTGCGGGGATGATCTGCACCGCGCTGGGTGCTGCGGGAAGCGCGCGGACGGAATTGCCGATCGATCGCGAGATCATCGCCTTTTTTCCGCAGGCGCTGGCCTGGAATCCCGACAGTCCCTTCATGCAGCAATGTCACCACGACATTCCGTGGACCGAGCAGGCTCTGGTGCGCGAGCTGCTGCGCGATCCCTGGCCGGAGCGGCTGTGGCTGTCGCGGCTCTATAATCGGCTGCGCGGCACGAACACAAAGTCCCTGCCGAAGGTGGTGAATCTGCTGCGAGTGGCGGCCCTGGAGCGCCAGTCGCGCGGTTCCGTCATGGCCGCTCCCGTGGAGCGGATGCCGGATTCGCACTGAATGTCAGCCAAGCGCTGTCGCTTCCGGACGTACCAGCAAGAACAAGGGGCAACGTGCACGACTCCGAGCTGCCTGTAGTCATCATCGGCGCAGGGCCTTATGGGCTCTCGATCGCCGCTCACCTGCGCGCTCTGCGGGTTCCGTTTCGCATCTTTGGCGAGCCGATGCAGAGCTGGCGCGAGCACATGCCGCGCGGCATGTCGCTGAAGTCAGAGGGATTCGCTTCGAGCCTGTCCGACCCGGACGACAGCTTCACGCTGGGACGGTTCTGCGAGTCCGCCGGATTGCCATACAAGGACGTCGGCGAGCCGGTACCGCTCGAGCGATTCGTGTCCTACGGCACAGAGTTTCAGCGGCGGTTGGTGCCGCAGCTCGAGCGGCAGAGGATCGAGCGTTTGGATCGGCGAGGCTCCGGGTATACGCTCATGACCTCTACGGGCGAAGAGCTGAGTGCGCGGTGCGTGGTCATCGCCACTGGAATCTCCCACTTCGGGTATGTCCCTCCGGAGCTCGACGGCCATCCGCCGGAGCTCGTCACCCACAGTGCGGCGCACACGAATCTCGAGCGCTTCCGGGGCAAGACTGTCGCGGTGATCGGTGCGGGCTCGTCAGCGGTTGACATCGCCGCTCTGCTGAGTGAGGCCGGCGCCACTGTCCATCTGGTCGCGCGCCGCAGTGCGATAGACTTCCACGAGCCGCCGGTGGAGCATCGCTCGCTGCGCGCACGGCTGCTCGCGCCTCGTTCCGGCCTCGGAACGGGCTGGCGCTCGCGCCTGTGCACCGACGCGCCGCTGTTATTTCACCTGATGCCTGAGTCTTTCCGCTTGCGGGTAGTGAAGCGTCACTTGGGTCCGGCTCCCGGGTGGTTCATGAAAGGCCGGGTCGTCGGTCGCTTCCCGATGCATCTGGGAACCTCCATCGGCGGCGTGGAGGTCAGGAACGGGACGGTGTGCCTGACCCTCCATCGGAAATCCGGCGGCAGCACGACCCTGGAGGCCGATCACGTCATTGCCGCGACCGGATACAAGCCTGCGATCAAACGGCTGCCGTTCCTCGCGGACGAGCTTCGCGACCGGATTCTGACGACCGATGAGGCGCCGATCCTCAATCGAAAGTTCGAGTGCTCGGTGCCCGGCCTCTACTGGGTAGGCCTCGCATCGGCAAACAGCTTCGGCCCCTTGACTCGCTTTGCTTACGGGGCGGGATTCACGGCACGCCGGCTGACGCGCATTCTGGCGGGCGGCGCCTTGCGTTTCGAAGCCGACCCCGCCGCAGCCCCACAATCGAGCGCGGTAGGCTGACTCCGAGCCTGCCTCAGGCGGATCGATCCTCGTCGCGCCGGGCTCGTATCCAATCGAATTGCCGCGCCACGAGGAAGCGCAGGTAAAACGGGATTTTCAGCACCGCATACAGCAGCGCGAGAGCGAGGCTCCAGAGCGACAGGGTCTGGCGGCCGTAGCGAGCCCAGGAGGCCAGGACCGACAGCGCGAGCAGCGCCGCAGCTGCGCTGGCGATGAGCAGGGGCAGGTCTCGGCCCGTCAAGGCACCGAGCAGGGCGCTTGCGCCCCACATTGCGGATACGATCAGGGTGAGCAGGGCAATGGGCGGCACGCAAAGGTCGAGCCCCATGATGAGCAATCGCCCATTCAGGGTAGACAGCGATTGGAGCAGGATCCCCGGCGCATCCGTCACCAGCACGCCCAGATAGCCGTGCTCCCAACGAGTCCGCTGACTCACGAAGCCTTGCTCCGATGTCGGGAAATAACTGGTTACTCGCGCTTGCGGGCAGAAAATCGGCGCCTGACCCTTGCGCATGAGCTCGAGCCCCAACTTCAGGTCTTCGACGATGTGGCCGCTGGCGAGGCTCACCCGCCCGATACATGTCCACGGAAACGCCATGCCGGTGCCCATCAGGTGGCAGGGCAGGCCCAGCGTGCGCAACCCCAGCGGACGGATCTGATTTTTGAGTACGGAGGCGAATTCCGCGATACGTATTCTCAGGCCGGCCTGCGGCGGTGCGAGCGACAGGTTGAGCGATTGGGCGGGCCGTCCCGTGCTTGCGCAAAGATACGCGAGCTTGGCGACGGAGCCCTCGGCCACCTCGCAGTCAGCATCGATCATGAGGACCACGTCGGGTGGATCGCCCGCGAGGTGCCGCAGCCCGAAGTCCAGCGCGTAGCCTTTGCCGCGCAGAGTCGGATCCTCGCGCACCAGCACCTCGGCGCCCGCGGCAGAAGCGACTGCAGCCGTATCGTCGGTGCAGTTATCGGCTACGACGAGCAGCCGATCGCCGGCCTGCAGCTGCACACTCACACTCTGTAGCGTGCGGCGAATCCCGGATGCCTCATCGTGCGCGGGGACGAGTACGGCTACGCGCGGGCGCACGGCGCCCGCGGGCCGCGGCTCGTTCTCCCTGGCGAGCAGGGCGGCCAGTACCTCGATGGACAGAATGACGGTCGGACACAGGACCGCGAGAGCCGCCGCACCAATCAATACTTCGAGCAGAAGCATCTACGCCTGGCCGGCCGGTTGGGCGTGCGTATAGGAGTGCTCTACCGAGGCATCTGCCGGGGTGCGGAACAGCGCGCCCAGCTTGGCGGCTTCGTTCTCGATGGAGTGACGCGCAATGACTCGCCGCTGCGCCGCATCGCCCATCGCCTGCAGCGCGACGGCGGGCCGGTGCAGGCAGTCTTCCATGGCCTTCAACACCTCGTCCACGCTTCCGGCCGGGAACAGCCAACCGGTCTCGCCTGGACGCACCAGCTCGGGGATTCCCGCGATGTACGTCGCAAGCACCGGCCGCCGCAGAGCCATGGCCTCCATGATCACGACGGGCAGCCCTTCCGCGAAGCTGGGCAGGACCATGGCTCGGGCCGCCAGAATTTCCCTGCGGACCTCCGCGCCGCTGATCCAACCTGTGATCCGGACGTGGCGCTCCAGGCGGTGCTCGCTTATCGCGGCCTCGAGCTCGCCGCGCATCGGTCCGTCGCCCGCGAGCACCAACTCCAGCTCCAGGCCGCGAGCGACGAGACGCGCGGCGGCCTCGACCAGCAGAACCTGACCTTTCGCCTCGCAGAGGCGTCCGACGCAAACGAGTCGCGGTGCTGCGGGAACGGGACTGTCGGCTCCCTCGTAGAACTTGCGCTCCACTCCACAGTGCACAACCTTGATTCTCGGCCAGTCGGAGTAGTCCGAGCGCATGTAAAGCTGGCTGCGGCCGAAATCGCTGATCCCAACCACGAAGCTGGCGCGGTGGATCTTGTCTTGCAGACCCATCGGGCTCATGTACTCGTCGGGCCCGTGAACCGTGAAACTGTAGGGGGGGCCGCCGAGGACCCGGATGAGCATCGCGACCTCGGCCGAATTGGTGCCGAAATGCGCGTGCAGATGCTCGGCGCCGAACTCCGCCAACCATGGCAGGACGCGGCAAGCCTCGGCCACGTAGGCCAAGTGATATGCAAGAGGGCGGTGCGAATCGCGCGCCATCCGCAATGCCAAGCGCAAGGCCGAGAAGAACCGCCATGGAGAGCGTAGGAGGCAACCGAGCGTGGGGCGCACCAGACCTCGTATGCCCTGTCGCAGCACGTACCGCGTCCGCAGTCTCTCCCGTTGATCCTCTTCGTCGGGCAGGGGGCCATCCCAGCCCCGCAGCGCTACGCGCATGACCTCGAAGCCCTGTCGCTCCAGCGCGAGGATCTCACGCCGGATGAAGCTGTGGCTGACCTTGGGAT
>JASHVV010000315.1 GCA_030044385.1 Gammaproteobacteria bacterium | reverse complement strand
CGGCTGCCCTTTGTTGGTGAGCCCGATAATGCCTCGAGTCAGGCCGGCGCCGCTGTCCGCCTGCACCGCCGTCGGATCCAGCACGGCGAAGCCCCAACCGGCGGCGATCAGTTGCACGATCGAGGGCGGACCGCCATCCGCGTTGGGCTGCAGCGGGGAGAACGGCGAGCGGGAGATGAGGGCGACACCGGGGTGGCTGCGGAACACCGCCTGCAACGATGGATCGGCACTCACGAGCGCCGAGCGCAGCGCGCCGTTGATCTCTCCCAGCTCACGGCCGCTCGGCTCCGTTGGCGGCACCGGTGTCGGCCCGAACCAGAACATGATGAGGACCGGCACCCTGCCTTTCGCCGCGGCCGGAAGGACGAGCGTCACCGGAATGTCGACGTGGATCGCGGGATAGGCGCTGTTGTCCACGTGTCCGTCGAGACGCCGATAGACGATCGAATGGCCGCCGAGACTCCCCGTCCCGCGGCCCACGATGTGCCAGGTTACCTTCGGCACATCGGCGGGAATGTGTCCGTAAACATCATCCTCCAGAGCCGTCACGATCTGCGGCCGGCGCCGGGTCCACCACAGGCTCGCGGTCGTGACCTTCTCGCCGTCGTCCAGGGTCAGCGGGTCCGGTAGCGTCGGATACGGATTGGCGAGCAGCTCGTCGTAGTTCGCATGATTCGGATCGTTCTCATCACCGCTAGCGCCGGGGCGCAGCGCCTCGATGCCGAGCTGCTCCATCATGTTGCGATGGTCCTGCTCCGCGGTGAACGTGACGGGTGGAGGGAGTGCCCGAGTGAGCACCGGAGCGCCGACGAGAACGGCGAGGCACGCCGCCGCCCCGAGCTTCATCGGTCCACCTGCGGATGTCGAGTGAAGAGCCGCAGCGGAATCGCCGCCGCCATCGCGCGGTAGCCCGCGGGCGAGGGATGCAGGTGATCGCCGGAGTCGTACGCGGGCAGCAACCGGTCGGGGTGCGCGGGATCGCCCACCACGCGATCGAAGTCGACCACGGCATCGAAATGTCCCGGCTGTCGGATCCAGGCGTTCACCGCCTGCCGGTCGGCCTCGCTCGCGGCCGCGGGATGATAGTAATCGTTGCCCATGTAGGGTGTGATCGTCCCGCCGATGACGGCAATGCCGTGCGCGTGGGCCCGGAGGATGATCTGCCCGTAGGCCGCGATGATGCGATGAACGAGCAGGGTGTGGCGGGACGCCGGGATCGGTGCCAGCCGGGTCGCCGTTCCGAGGTCGTTGACGCCCTCGAGCACGATCAGGTACCGCACACCGGTCTGCGCCAGCACGTCGCGGTCGAAGCGCGCCAGGGCATCGGGACCGAGCCCGTAGCGCAACAGGCGGTTGCCTCCGGTGCCGACATTGAGCACGCTCACGCGGCGGGTCGCGGGCGAGGACTCGAGCCGGCGGGCCAGATCATCCGGCCACCGGGTATTGCTGTTGTCGGGCGTGGCATGTCCGTCCGTGATCGAATCGCCCAGCGCGACGATGGCCGCGCCTCGCCCGCTCTCTCTGACATCGACCCCGGAGAGGAGGAACCAGTGGCTGACCCGCGTCGCGCCCGCAAGTGTCGCGTCCGCCACATGGTCGCCATGCACCAGGAAAGACGTCGCGCGCGATCCCGGGTGACTCGTCTGCCGCGCGGGAGGCACTTCCAGATACATCGTGACGGCGAGATCGGACAGCGGCCGCGCATCGAAGGCAACCGGATCGGAATAGTCGTCGGCGCCCGCGGGAATCGTGACCGAGGGACTGCCCGCGAAGGTCAGAGTCCTGTCGGTTCGCGGATCGATGCGGCCGGTCGTCCGCGACAGCGGCCGCGCGACGTGGACGGAAAGAACTGTGAGCGGCGCCGTCCCGAAAGCGTTCGACAGCCGCACGCGCAACTTCCCGCCTCCGACCGTCAGATGCACGATCTGCCGCAGCGTCGCATCGCGCAGCGCCGCCGGCGGCAGCGCATTGTCCGGCTCCGGGATCTGCTGCGAGGATGCCCAGGATCCTACCCAACGCGCCGCCGCGGCCCCGGCCGGCGCACCCGCGAAAGCGGCCGCGGCGATCAGAGCGGTACACAGCACAACCCGCGGCAATCCCCATCGGCGCATCGGCGTTCCTCCCCTTTCCGCGTTGGATGGTAGCGATATCATCCGCGCCGCACAAGCCGTGTTATCCTGCGATCGTGGTCAGGTCACCGCGCCTGCCCCGCCCCGCAGTAGCTCGCCGTATCGCGGCAGATCGATATTGCCGCCGCTCAACAGCACTCCGATGCGCTGGCCGGGCTGGTGATGCCGCTTCGAGAGCGCGGCGGCCGCGCCCAGGCAGCCGGTCGGCTCGACGACGAGCTTCATGCGCTCGGCGAAGAACCCCATCGTGTCGATCAACATCCGATCGCTCACCGTGACGATGTCATGGACCCACGCGCGAATGATGGGAAAGTTGCTTGCGCCGATGTACGTGGTGAGCGCTCCATCGGCAATGGACCGCGGCACCGGGATACGGATGACGTGGCCGGCACGGAAGGACTGCTGCCCGTCGTTGGCGGCTTCCGGCTCGACGCCGATGACCCGGCAGCCCGGGCTCAGCGCCCTGGCGGCGAGCGCGCTGCCCGCGAGCAAGCCCCCTCCTCCCAGGCTCACCAGCAGGATATCGAGCTCACCGACGGCCTCGAAGAGCTCGCGCGCGGCCGTTCCCTGCCCGGCGATGATCTGCGGGTGATCGTAGGGGGGAACGATCGTCAGGCCGCGGTCCCGGGCGAGCGCCGCGCAGATCTCCTCGCGGCTCTCCGTGTAGCGGTCGTAGAAGACGATCTCGCCGCCGTACTCCCGGGTTGCGCCGACCTTCGCCTCCGGGGCGTCCTTCGGCATGACGATGGTCGTCGCCACGCCTTGCAGCCGGCCCGCCAGGGCCACCGCCTGGGCGTGATTACCCGACGAGTAAGCGATCACCCCATGCCGGCGCTGATCCCCGGTCAGCGTCGCAATGGCGTTGTAAGCGCCGCGAAACTTGAAGGCACCGCCCCGCTGCAGGTTCTCGCATTTGAAGAACAGCCTGGCGTCCGCCCTCGCATCGGCCGTTCGCGAAGTCATCACGGGCGTGCGGTGCGCAATTCCCTCGAGGCGCCTCGCTGCCGCCTCGACGTCGGCGAATGTCACGCTCGAATCAGCCATGGCCCGGACAATATATTATATTTCCTTCGGCGTTCTGGCGGAGAAAGACGGCAGCGGTGAATAACGGGGAATTGACCCGCAAATTGCGGTTGCCGACGGCGTTCGGAGCGTCGCTGCAGACAGCCCGCAACCGCGCTGCGCGACTGCTGCACACCAGCGCTTGGTTTCCGCATGTGCCGCTGGGCATGCTCGTCGGCGCGACCGGACTGCTGCAGATTCTCCTGACTTCAGGGTCGCTGAAGCGCCTGCTGGCGAGCGGGGGGCATTCCTTCGTCTTTCTGGCGGGCGGGCTCGGCGTTCCGCAGATCCGCGGCGCGCCGCAGGAAGCCATCGGCGGCCTGCTCATTCTCGTCGCCATCGGGCTCCTGTGGCGGTCCCGGCTCGCCTGGGTGATTGCCCTTCTGCTCGCGGCCGCCACCGTATGCCTCGAGTTCTTCTCCCCGTTCTCGACCGCATCCAGAGCGCTCGAGATCTTCAGCGTCCTGGTGCTGCTGCTGCTGCTGATCTCGCGCACGAGCTTCACCCGCGTCAGCCTCGCCACGGCAACGCTCTTCGCCCTGATGGGCGTACTCGTGACGGTGGGTTACGGCGTGATCGGCTCGTACGTGCTCGGCAACGGCTTCGATCCCAAGATCACGAATTTCATCGATGCCGTGTATTTCACGGTCATCACCATGTCGACCGTCGGCTATGGCGACATCACCCCACGCACCGCCGACGCGCGCCTCTTCACGGTCTCGCTCATCGTGCTCGGGCTCGCGGTCTTCGCCACGTCGCTTCCGGCGATCGTCGCCCCGCTGATCGACAAGCGAATGATGAACCTGCTGCAGCCGAGGAAGAGAAAGATGAAACGCGCCTCTCATGTCATCGTGGTGGGCGACGGCCCCCTCGCCCGGGACGCCGCCCGGGCTCTCGCGGCGCGCGGGCTGCAGACGACGGAGATCCTGTCGCAGAAACCCGCCGCGGATGCGGACCCGCCCGAGGACTTCGTCGTCGGTGACGGTAGTGATACGGAAACGCTGCGCGCCGTCCACCTCGCCGAGGCCCGCGCCGTGCTGGCGTTGAGCGAAGACGATTCCTACAACGCCTTCGTCGTGCTCGCCGCCAAGGAGCTGAACCCGAACGTCCGTACGGTCGCAGCCGTCAGCGACACCCGCAACACCGGCCGGGTCGCGCGCACGCGCCCCGACGTGCTGCTCACCCTGCCGCAGCTCGGCGGCGAGCTCCTGGCCATGGCGCTGAGCGGCGAGGAGATCAAGGCCGATGCCCTGATCGGCCAGCTTCTCAAGCTCGGCTAGCCCCCTGGCAATACCCAACACGGAGCCGCTGATGCCCTCGCTTTTCGATCCGCTGAAGGTAGGCGACCTGCTGCTGCCGAACCGCGTGCTGATGGCGCCTCTCACCCGCAGCCGCGCGGACGCGACCCGTACGCCGAACGCGCTGATGGCGGAGTACTACGCGCAAAGGGCTTCCGCCGGACTCATCGTCTCGGAGGCGACCGTAGTGACGCCGATGGGTGTCGGGTACGCCGACACCCCCGGCATCTGGTCGCCCGAGCAGGTGGCGGGCTGGAAGGAGATCACGCGAGCGGTCCACGCCGCCGGCGGCCGCATGTTCCTGCAGCTCTGGCACGTCGGGCGGATCTCGCATCCCGTGTTCCTCGACGGCAAGCTGCCGGTCGCCCCCAGCGCCGTCGCCGCCTCCGGAAATGTCAGCCTGCTGCGTCCGCCAACGCCTTTCGTGACACCCCGAGCGCTGGAGCGCAGCGAGATTCCGGAGATCGTGGCAGCCTTCAGGCGCGGCGCGCAGAATGCCGAGCTTGCCGGTTTCGACGGCGTCGAGCTCCATGGTGCCAACGGCTATCTCCTCGATCAGTTCCTGCAGGATAGCTCGAATCTTCGAGATGACGACTACGGCGGCCCCGTTGAGAATCGCTCGCGACTACTGCTGGAGGTTGTTGACGCCGCAATCTCGGTCTGGGGACGTGGCCGTGTCGGCGTGCATCTCGCGCCGCGCGGTGACTCGCACTCCATGGGCGACTCGAATCGCGCCGCCACTTTTACCCATGTTGCCCGAGAGCTCGGCCGTCGCGCAATCGCCTTCATCTGCGCCCGCGAGCGCCTCGGCCCCGACAGTATCGGCCCGCAGCTCAAGGCCGCCTTTGGAGGCGTCTACATCGCCAACGAGCAGTTCACCCGCGAGAGTGCCCAGGAAGCCCTCGATACCGGCCGAGCCGACGCGGTCGCCTTCGGCAAGCTCTTCATCGCCAACCCCGACCTGCCCGCTCGATTTCT
>JASHVV010000314.1 GCA_030044385.1 Gammaproteobacteria bacterium | reverse complement strand
CTGCAGTACGAGCGCTATGAGGACGTCTACCGCAGCGAGCAGAACCGCGGCGCCTTCGCCTACGGCGCCGAATGGCGCCAGCCGCTCGTCTCCGGGCTGTCCCTGACCGCCGGTGTCGGCTACGATCGAATGGCCGATCCCTTCGGCACGGGGTATGGCTTCTGGAGCCTGGGACTGACCCATGCGGCGGGCCCGCTGGAGCTCGATCTCGGTTACTTCCGCACGGCGGACCGCGCGGTGCGCCTCTTCGGGCCGGATTCCGCGGGCGGGCGCGTGTCGGCGACGGCGCTGTGGCGCTTCTGAGCCGGCGGCAATGAACCCGGGACGGGCGCAAGGGGACTCACCGGCATGATATCGGCCGAGCAGGAACCGAGAGCCCCGAGCGGTCGCGCCGTGGAGGAGCGCGAGTGCGCCCTGCTCGCGCGGATCGCCGGGCGCGACAGCGCCGCGATGAAGGAACTCTACCTTCTCTACCACCGGCGGCTCGCGCGCTTCCTGATGCGCCTCACCACGCGGTACGATCTCGCCGAGGAGATCATCAACGACACCTTCTGGGTCATCTGGCAGCACGCCGGCGACTTTCGCGGCGCCTCGCGGGTGTCGACCTGGATTCTCGGCATCGCCTACCGGCGCGGCCTGAAGACCCTGCGCTATGCGGGACCTCCGCCCGTGGACTGCGACGTCGAGACGGAGCCCGCGGCCGATGAGCCCGCGCGGCAGGAGGAGCTCAATGAATGGCTGGATGTGGCGCTGCGCCGCCTGCCGCTCGAGCAGCGGACGGTGATCGAGCTCGCCTACCAGCTCGGCCACTCGTGCGAGGAGATCGCCGCCATCATGCAATGCCCCGTCAACACCGTGAAGACCCGCATGTTTCATGCGCGCCGCAAGCTCAAAGCCCTGCTCACCACCCTGGCCGGCCCGGACTGATCCGCAGAGGACTCCAGTGAAACTTCGCTCCAGACTCTCCGCCCACGCGCGGGCCGAGCTCATCATCCCCTGGCTCGTCAACGGCTCGCTTGCCGCCGGCGCCGAGCCGGCGCTCCGCGAGCACATCGCGGCCTGCCCGGAGTGCCGGCAGGATTACGAGGAGCAGCTGCGGGTGCGCGCCGCGATGCGCGCCGAGGGGCCGCTGGTGTTCGCCGCCGAGTCCTCCTACCAGAAACTGCTCGCCCGCATCCAGCACCCGGATGCCGGCCGCGAGCCGCTCGAGGCGGCCGCCGAGCCCGACTCCGTCCAGCCGACGCGACACGTGCGCCGGAGCCCGGCGGCCGTGCGCTGGCTGGCCGCGGCGGTGATCCTGCAGGCGTTCGCGCTCGGCCTGGGCGCCTGGGTCTGGCACTCGTCCCGTGCCGCCGCTGACGCCCGTTACCTGACCCTCACGTCCGCGCCGCCCTCATATGACTCCGGTCCGCGGGCGCGTGTGTTGTTCCGCCCGGATCTGCCGATAGAGGCGTTGCAGAGCGTGCTGCAGCGGGTCGGCGCACACATCATCGACGGTCCCGCGGACGGCGACGTCTACACGCTGGGATTCTCGCCACCGCCCGGCTCCGCCGCCGCGCTCGCGCAGCGGATCACTGCCCTGCGCGCCAACCCGGCGGTCCTCTTCGCGGAGCCCGTCCAGCGCGGCGTGCGTTGACATGCGCGCCGCGCCGCTGAGAGTGCTCGCCCTCGCCGCGCTGGGACTGATGGCCGGGTGCGCACTGCGGCAGAATGCGCTGCGCCCGCCCCCGCTGCCCGAGCAGGCGCGACTGGATCCCGGGCGCTTCCTCGTCATTACGGTGCGGAATGAGCCCGCACCGGCGGTCATGACACCCGGCTCGACGCCGCGGGGTTACGGCGCCGCCGGCGTATACGGCGTCAGTACACGGGCCCGGGCAGTCACCCATTCGCTGGAGCGCGCCTACAGGCTGCGGCCGGTGTCGGCCTGGCCGATCGAGAGCCTGCGAGTGAATTGCATCGTGATGCGCCTGCCCGAGGGGACCGCGCGCTCGACGCTGATGGCCCGGCTGGCGCGCGATTCGCGCATCGAGTCCGTGGAGCCGCTCAACCAGTTCACCACGGAAGCGGGCGCCGGCCGGAGTCCGTACGGGCCGCTGCAGCTCAACCTGACAGAGCTCGACGTCCCGCAGGCCCACCGCCTCTCGGAAGGCGCGGCAGTGCGGATCGCGATCATCGACACCGGTATCGACTACCGCCATCCCGACCTCCACGGGCGGATCGTCGCGCGCCGCGATTTCGTCGACGGCGACGGCGGCGACTTCGCGGCCGATCGGCACGGCACCGAAGTCGCGGGCGTGATCGCCGCCACCGCCGGCGATGGGCTCGGGCTGCTCGGCGTGGCTCCGAAGTCCCGCCTGATCGCCCTCAAGGCCTGTTGGCCTCTGCGGCAGGACGCCGCCCAGGCGGCTTGCGACAGCTTCACACTGGCCCAGGCCCTGCAGGCGGCCATCACGGCGCGGGCCGACATCGTCAACCTGAGTCTCGCCGGCCCGCCCGACCCGCTGCTGGAACGCCTCATCCGTTACGGCATGCGGCGAGGCATCATCTATGTTGGAGCCGTGCCGCCGGTCCGGGACGGACTCCACGATGCCTTCCCGGTCGACATACCGGGAGTGCTCGCAGTGCAGTCGGCGGAGGATGGCCGCACCGGCTCCGCAGATCTGCTGGCGCCCGGCCACGGCATCCTGACGTTGGTGCCGGGTGGCCATTATGACTTCGCTTCCGGAAGCTCCCTGGCGACAGCGGAAGTCACGGGCATCGTGGCTCTTCTGCTGGCGGACGGCAGACGGCTGCCCGGGCCGCGGGTCGAGCGGATTCTTGCGCGCAGCTCGCGCCGGCTGACCACGCCTGCGGGCGTCGTCACCTCGGTGAACGCCTGCGCGGCCGTGGCCGACGTCCTGGCGCACGCCAACTGCTTGAGCACCGATGCGGCGTCGCGCCCGCCGCGCGAGCAGCCCGGCTCGACCCGCTCAAAGGAATCCGTGCAGCTGCACGAAGACCAGCAGCGAGCGCTCGCCTGGAATCGCGGTGGGCCCATAGTAGTCGCGCACGCCGACCCGTAGCTGCGCGAACTGCACCGGCGTCAGCTCATAGACCAGGCTCCAGCGGCTCTCGCCGTTGTCGGCCACCCCGCGGTCGGGATCGTAATGCTCGAAGGTGAGCTTGAGATTGTTGCCGGCCGCGACCAGCCAGTCCCCTTCCAGCAAGAGCGCGGCCTCGGTGACTCCGGCCTCGGGCGCATACTCGTTCTCGACACTGTCGATCTCTCCCAGCCAGGCAATCGGGCCGGTGCGCACGCCGCCGAACACGCCGTAGATCTTCCGCCGCGCGAACGGCGAGTCATCGTCATGGGCGGCCACGCCGGCCCGCCATCCGGACTCGACATAGCTCGCCTGCAGTCCGTACTCCTTGCCGTTGGTCGAGGGCAATGCGCCGGCCGCCGTGGCGTTGGTCACCGTGACCTGCGTGTCCCAGTGGTTGCGCATCCAGCCGAACTCCAGGCCGTTGTCAGGCGCGTACATGGTGATGCTGCTCACGTCGTAGACGAACGCGGTCTGGTCTTCCAACCTGAACCCAAACGGCAGATACATCCGTCCCGCCTTGACGTACCAGTCGTGGTCCGCCGCCCAGTAGATCGCATAGGCCTCGCGGTTGATGGGGTCGCCCGGCGTCACCTGCTCGTCGACGTAGAAAATCAGGCGATTCGCAATCGGCTGCGCCTCGGCGTAGACCCGCCCCTGTTGCATCTCCAGGTGATCGGTGCTCGGCGAGCCGGGGGTCTGTGTGAAGTCGGCGTCATAGCGGACATCGCCGCCCACCCGCAGCCAATTCACCACCTCGCCGGTCCACAATCCCCAGTCCCCGCGGATGGGGTGCGCCGGCAGCTCGGTCTGCGCGAACACATCGCCGAAATCGCTGCGCAGGCCGCCGCCGGTCGGGTTGACGTGGCAGGACTCGCATTTAAGGCCGTAGCGAACGGCGAGGTACGGCTCGGCCGACGCATGCCCGCCGAGGAGAATCGCCACCGCGAGCAGGCCCGCGAGGGTCTTGCCCCTGCCGATCATCGATTTCCCTCACCCGTGTTGATCTGCGTTCGTACCTGCCGCCCGCGAGCCCGGTTCAAAGTGAACCGGGAGCGCCGGAATCGGCACACAGAGATCATGCTGTCGATCCTGCTGGGCCATTCCTACTTCCTGCGCCTGGACCCCAAGCAATGGCGGCGGGCGAAGCCCTATCCGCCGCTGGCGACACTGCAGGTGGCGGCGTGGCTGCGCGCCCGCGGGCACCGGGTGGACCTCTTCGATGCGATGCTGGCGGACGGTATCCGGGAGTACGAGCGCAAGCTCACCGCACTGCAGCCGCTGCTCGTCCTCCTTTACGAGGACAACTACAACTTCCTGACCAAGATGTGCCTCGCGCGAATGCGCCGCGCCGCCTTCCGGATGATCGGCGCGGCGCGGCGCACGGCGGCCCGCGTGATCGTCGCCGGCTCCGACGCCACTGACGTCCCGCAGGCCTATCTCGCCGCCGGCGCCGACGCGGTCCTCGCAGGCGAGGGGTTGGAAGCTCTCGATCAGCTCATCGCCCGCCTCGACGGTGAGCCCGACGCCCCCATCGCGAAGCTGGTCGACGGCATCCGAGGGGTAACCTCCGCCGCCACGGTGTTCGACGCAGCGAGAAGCCTGGGCGGTACGCTTCCGCCCGCCCGCGCCGACCTCCCGGCAGCGGCCTGGGATCTCGTCGATATCGAGCGTTACCGCTCCTTCTGGCGACGGGCGCACGGCCGCTTCAGTCTCAACATGGCCGCCTCCCGCGGTTGCTCGTTCCGCTGCGCCTGGTGTGCGAAGCCCATCTGGGGCAATCGATACCTGCAGCGCCCCGCGGGCGACGTCGCCGCGGAGATGACTCGCATCAAGCGCGAGATCGGCCCCGACCACATCTGGTTCGCCGACGACATCTTCGGCTTTCGCGTCGACTGGGTGAGCGAGCTCGCGCACGCCCTGCGGGCCACGGAGGGCGCCATCCCCTTCACGATCCAGACCCGCGCCGATCTCGTGAGCGAGCGCATGGCGGCGGCGCTGCGCGAAGCCGGCTGCCGCGAAGCCTGGCTCGGGGCGGAAAGCGGCAGCCAGCGGGTGCTCGATGCCATGAACAAGGGCATCCGGGTCGCAGAGGTTCACGCCGCGCGCGCGCGCCTCGGCGCCGCCGGCATCCGCGTCGGGTTCTTCATCCAGCTCGGCTACCTCGGTGAGGAGCTGGCCGACATCCTCGCGACCCGCGAGCTCATCGAGTCCGCGCGCCCGGACGATGTCGGCGTGAGCGTGGCCTATCCGCTGCCGGGCACGCGATTCCACGAGCTCGTGAGCGCGCAGCTCGGCCGCCAGACCCGCTGGCAGGCGAGCGGGGATCTCGCCATGATGTTCCAGGGCACTTACACCTCGGCCTTCTATCGCGAGGTGCGCGATCTGCTGCACGCGCAGGTGCGCCATCCGCGGCGCTCCCTGCGCCGCCGCTGGGACCGGCTCCTCACCCGGCAGGAAACCTTTCTCAACACGATACCCACGACCGTCACGGCCGCCGAGTCGGCGGCCCCCGGTCTGCCGTGAGGGCGCAACATGGCCGTCGACTCCCAGCGCATGCCGTCCCTCGCCGCGGTGCAGGCGGCGTTGTGTCGGATCACGGAGAGTCTCGCCATTGGGCTCGCTCGCGCCGGATCGGACCCGCCCGCGTGGAGCGACCTCGAATGGCGGCTCGCGCCCGCGGTGGCCGCCATCCACGGCATCTCGCCTCTGCTGGCCGGCACGCTTCGCTGGCAAGGACCGGCGCACTGGAGCCGCTTCCTCGCCGACCAGCGCCGGCACACCCTGCTGCGCCAACGGCGCATCGACGAGCTGCTGGCGCGGATCGACGAGCGCGCGAGCCGCGCCGGCATTCCCATCGTGGTCCTGAAGGGGACGGCGCTGGTCGCGGCCGGGATCTATGCCGCCGGCGAGCGGCCGATGGCGGA
>JASHVV010000313.1 GCA_030044385.1 Gammaproteobacteria bacterium | reverse complement strand
CCCGTGATTGACGTCCGCGCTCGTGACGTCGAACTCGATCGGGACCCCCGCCTGGATCGGGCCCGGGCTGATCTCCCAGGACCACTGGTGCGCAACCACATTGACGATCTGTGCCGGGTGCAGCGGCCCTTGCTGCTTCGGGATGGGGAACTTGCGCAGCGTGCCGTAGGCGACGCCGATTCCCAGCACGATGAGGATCCAGAAGAAGGGTCGGCGCAGAGCGTAGGCTTTCTTCTGCACGGCAGCGGGGTCCGGCGCAGTCTTCCCGGCCTGCGCAATGACGTAGATGAAGAGCAGCGTGACCAGACCGATTCCCACCAGCGAGATCACCCAGGCGTCGTTCTGCATCGTCATATGCCCTCCCCCAATAACAGAACATGTGCCGACAATACATTAAACCCACGAGCCCGCCGGATTGTCAACCGCCGCCGGCCGCCAGCCGGGTGAACACCCGCTTCATGGCATCCACGCGTCCGACGTATACGCGCGCCAGGTGATCGCCGCACCTCTGATCCTCAGTCAGCGCGAGGCCTCGGCGCACGTAGAGGTCGCCCGCCCCTGCCCCGCACAGGTGGATGACCGCCGCAAGGTCCTGCTTGCGCTGCAGGCTCACGGCCCGCAGATGATGCGCCAGGAGAGTCGCGGTCACGGCCCGGTCGAGGTAGGCGGATGTCATCTCGATCGCATCGCCCGGGATGACACGCATGTACAGGGCATTGAACCAGCATGTGCGCCAATCGTCCCAGGGGCCGTCCCCGACGACGTGGTGGTCGTGGATGCAAAGCTGCTTCGCCTCCGCGAACGTCCCATCCGTCAGCTGATACATGCCCACGGCGCTCGAGGCAGGGCGGTAGAGCTGGAAAGGATGCGGCCCCCAGGACCAGCGCCAGTAGGTGCGGACGATCGGGTTACCGGAGCCCTCGACCTGCGCCAAGGCTGCCAGCATCTGCGGTGTCATGATGTCGGTGGAGTATCTCTCGAAGAGCGGCCCGTACTCCTTCCAGGTTTCCGACGGCGATTTGTAGAGGGCACCACTGACCGGAAACAGCAGCTCGGTCGGTTTGCGCACGACCTGATAGACCCAGTTGACCGCCAGAAACAAGATAGCCGCGATGCCCAGCGCGACGCAGATCTGTACGCCGCCGGGCGCACGCCTGAAGGCCCTCAGCCAGCGTCGTCTCAGGCGTGCGCTCGGCCACGGTCGCTTCAGCCGCCATCGGCCGCGACGGCCTCCGCGCGAGCGCTTGCGTCGGGGGTTGCGAATGGCGGACCTGCGTGGCATCGGCGTCTCAGAGCAAGGGGCTCAAAAATGTGCGCGCGCGAATCGTACCGCCTGGGTCGGGGCGCCATGGACCTTTTTACGACGCATCGCCGCGATACGTGCTTGACACGCTACCTTGCATTGCATAGTATGGTGCCATGTCTACGATGACGGCAAGCGGCCTGGAGAACTGGGAAGCCCAGATCCGCAAAGGATGGCTCGACGTGGCGATCCTGGCGACCCTTTGGAAGGGCCGGCTCTACGGGCTCGAGATCCTCAGAGAGCTGGAATCCCGCTCGGACCTCGTCATCACGGAAGGAACCGTATATCCCCTGCTGACTCGACTGCGAAAAGACGGTCTGATTGACGGCAAATGGGAAGAGAGCGATTCCGGCCACCCGCGACGTTACTACAAGCTGACCGCCGCCGGCAGAAGCCGCGCGCAGGCGCTTGCCAGGCATTCGCACGACTTCCTTTCGAAGATAGACGCGCTGATCCAACCTTTGCTGAAGGAGCAGATGCGATGAGCGATCCCACCGAGCGGGCGCGAGACCCGGTCGACTCCTACCTGGCCGCGCTGCGCGAGCAGCTTGCCGGTCTGCCGGCCGACGAGGTCGATGAGATCCTGCGGGAGCTTCGCGGGCACATCGTCGAGCGAGCCGCGGGACGCGACTCGGAGCGCGGCCGCCCGCCGGTCGAGCAGGTGCTCCGTGAATTGGGCACTCCGGAGGAGATCGGATCTCTCTATCGCGCTGACGCCCTGGTGGCGCGTGCCAGAGCGGGCTTCTCTCCCGCGCTGATCATCCGCGCGACGATCCGCTGGGGCACCAGGACCGTCCTCGGATTTCTGGCGTTCCTGACCGGCGTGGCCGGTTATGCGCTGGGAGGCGCTCTCATAGTGTGTGCGCTCCTGAAGCCGATCTTCCCCACTCACGTCGGTCTCTGGATCAACTCGCACAACGTGTTGCTGGGAGCCGAGGTGCCGAGACCGCAAGGTCCCGAGTTGCTTGGATGGTGGATCATCCCGTACGGTCTCGCCGTCGGCAGTGCGTTCATCCTCGGAATAACAGTCTTCCTGCGGTGGATGCTGCGGTTCATTCCGCGAGCGTCGCGGCGGGCAGCGTCTCTTGGGATGTCGGGACAGTAGGCTCGCGCTGTCTCCGAACGTCGACAGATCGCGGCGGCGGATTCCGTTATGACAAGCGCTCAGGTGAGCTGCATCACGAGCCGTGCTCGCGCCGCTACGATGCGCGACGGCGATCGGCTAGTGTCACGTTACGGACGCTTCGGGGTCCGCACCTCTTCGCAGCGGGACGGCGTAGCGCAATGCACCATACCCTGCCCCTCAAGCTGGCCTTCGGGCTGTTGCTCGCGATCTCCGCGGCCGGGCCGGTGCATGCAGGCTACGCAGCCGTTTCCGATCCGTCGCCGGCGCAAATCTATCTGGTCGCCGCGCGCAATCGCGCCGAGGCCCAGAGAATGATCCAGCGGGTCCTCGCGCACCACCCCGAGAGCGCCGTGGCGCACTGGGTGGCCGCGGTGCTCGACGTCCGTGACGCCCATTTCCACGTGGCGAGCCAGGAGCTGGCGACGGCCGAGCGACTCGCGCCGGGGCTGTCTTTCGTCAGCCCGGATGCGGTGGCTGACCTGCGGCGGCAACTGCAAAGGACGGCGGCCGCAAGCGCGCCGGGCGAGATGCACGTCGTGGCGGCGATTGCGGCCCCCCATTGATTCGACCGGGCCCCTCGGCCCGGAGGCAGTGACGCCCGGGCGGGTACATTGTCGTAGAATGACGCCCGTCGCTGGAATGGCCAGGGCACAGGGAGCGTCGGCGGATTGAAGAACGACAAGAGCCAGTCATTGGGGGCAACGTGAAGATCGTCGGAATCGCCCTGATCGTTCTGGGCGCGAGCCTCATCGTGCTCGAGATGCACACCCTGACCATATACCTGCTGGCGACTGCCGCAGTGCTCGTCGCCGGCGGCGTGACCGCGCTGGCGGGCGGCGGGGTCCTCTGGACGCTCGCGGCCATGGTCATCGCGGGCGTGGTAGCCCTTCCATTGGCTCATTGGATCAGAGGCCACCTCAGGAACAGCGCCTCGGAAGACGTCTCACGGGACGATACCGGCCATTCAGTCACAGTGGTCGAAGCGGCGGCAGGGACACTTCGCGTCGCGTACCGGGGCAGCACCTGGAATGCCCGGCTGCGCGATGCGTCCGCGGCGGTACCGCAGCCCGGCCACACCCTGATCATCTCGGCCCGCGAGGGGAGCACGCTGGTGCTCGAGCCGCCGCCCTCGAGCCTCTGATCCGTCTCACAAGCTCAAAACAAGGTAGCTCGTCATGGACACAGAATTCATCATCGTCGCCGTCCTCGTCCTCATCGTCCTCACCGCTCTGGCGCGGGGCCTGCGCATCGTGCCGCAGCAGCATGCCTGGGTCGTCGAGCGCCTCGGCCGCTTTTCCCGGGTCCTCGAGCCAGGACTCAACATCCTGATTCCGGTCGTGGACAGCGTGGCATACAAGTTCGACCTGCGCGAGAGCCCGCTCGACGTCGCCAAGCAGGTCTGCATCACCAAGGACAACACGCAGATCTCGATCGATGGCGTTCTGTACATGCAGATCACGGATCCCAAAGCCGCGGCCTACGGCACCTCCAATCCGCTGATGTCGGTGGTTCAGCTTGCCCAGACCATCATGCGCGCCGATGTCGGCAAGAAGCAGCTCGACGAGGTGCTCTCCTCCCGCGGCGAGCTCAATGCCTCCATCGTGAGCGAGCTCGACCGGGCGGCAATCACCTGGGGCGTGAAGGTATTGCGCTACGAGATCCGGGATATCACCCCGCCCAAGGAAGTGATCAACGCCATGGAGCTGCAGATCACCGCCGAGCGCCAGAAGCGCGCGCTGATCGCGAAGTCCGAAGGCGAGAAGCAACAGGCGGTGAACGTGTCGGAAGGCGAGCGCCAGCAGCAGATCAACCGCGCCGAGGGCGCCAAGCAGGCCAGGATCCTCGAGGCGGAGGGTCAGGCCGAGGCGGTCCTCACGGTTGCCAAGGCGACTGCCGAGGCCCTGGCCACCGTGGGCAAGGCCCTCACGGAGTCCGGTGGACAGGACGCAATGAAGATGAGGCTCGCTCAGGAGTTCATCGCGCAGTGGGGCTCGATCGCCAAGGAGTCGAATGTGATGATCGTCCCGCAGGACATGGGCGATCTTTCCAGGGCGATCGGCACGGCGCTGCGCATCACGGAGACCGTCAAGTCGGCAGCCGCCTGACGGCCCGAAGCTAACCCAGCCACTGATCGAAGAGCTTCCGCCCCCAGTAGAGCCCGAAGCCGCTGGCGACGGCGCTCAGGATCACGGCCGTGCCGAGCCCGACGCGCTCCCCGACTGCCCAGCCGAGGGTGCCGGCCACGAAGACGCCCATGGTGCCGAAGATTCCCCGCATCGCCGTGTCGGTTACACGGTCCCTCGCCCGAGGGCCAGGAACTCGGCCACAGAATCCCTGAGTCTCGTGCTCCGCGGAAGCCCCCCTTTCCCCATGCACGCCGGGCGTGACCCGCATCACACTGGAGCCGCCATCTGAGACTCAAGTCCCAACCCGTTTCCGTCGATAATTCGTTGATTACAAATGTCGCGGTTTACGATGTCTTCGAGCAACGGGCCAACCATCGATTCCGTGCTGATCGTCGATGACAGCGACGTACAGCGCGGCATCGGCGTCGCACTGTGCCGCGAGCTGCGCATCCCAAAGGTGCACGAGGCCGGGAACGGCCGTGAGGCGCTGGCGCTGCTCGATGAGCTGGGCGCCACGCCCGCGCTCCTCATCATCGATCTCGAGATGCCGACCATGGACGGCCCCGAGCTGCTCGCGGCGCTCGGCAGCCGCGGCACCCGCGCGCCGATCATCCTCGCCTCCTCGCGCGAGCGGGCGCTCATGAACTCCGTGCAGGACATGGGCACCGCGCTCGGGCTGCGCATCGTCGGCGCCCTGCAGAAGCCGCTCACGCTGACCAGCCTGGGCGCGCTGCTGCAGCAGAAGCTCGAGCCGGCCGTCGAGAAGAAACCCGCACGGCGCCAGTCCGTCGATCCGGCATCGCTGCGCGCCGCCCTCACGCGCGGCGACATCACGGTCCACTACCACCCCCAGGTGGAGATCGACACCGGACGGATTCGCGGTGTCGAGGCCCTGGCACGCTGGCACGATGCGGACCGCGGTTGGATCCCGCCCGATGCCTTCATCCCGGTGGCGGAGAAACACGGCCTCATCGGCGAGCTCACCCGGCACGTCATGGACGAGGCCATGCGCCAGACGGCGCTGTGGTGCCGTCACGGGCTCGATCTCTCCATCGCCATCAATCTCTCGCCGGTGCTGCTCGAGCGCGGCGAGCTCGTACAGGAGATCTCCGAGCTGCAGCAGCGGCACGGGTTGCGGGCCGACCAGATCGTCCTCGAGGTCACCGAGAGCTCGCTCCTGCGCGATCTCGCGATCGCGCTCGGCGTGTTGACCCGGCTGCGCCTGCGGGGCTTTCGGCTGTCGCTCGACGATTACGGCACCGGCTTCTCCTCCATGCAGCAGCTCGCGCGCATCCCCTTCACGGAGCTGAAGATCGACCGGACCTTCGTCCACGGCGCGCACGAGCGCGACAGCCTGCAGGTCATCCTGCGCAGCGCGCTGCAGATGGCGAGTCAGCTCGGCATCGAGACCGTGGCCGAAGGCGTCGAGTCCCTGCAGGACTGGCAGCTGTTGCGTCAGTACGGCTGCAAGCTCGCCCAGGGCTGGCTGCTCGC
>JASHVV010000312.1 GCA_030044385.1 Gammaproteobacteria bacterium | reverse complement strand
AGCGCTGGCGCTCAACGACGTCGTGCTGCAGAAGCTCGCCACCGGGCGGATGCTGGATTTCGAGACGCGGGTCGGCGGGCGCTATGTCAACACTCACGCGGGCGATGGCATCGTGATCGCCAGCGCCACCGGGTCGACCGCCTACGCCCTCTCCTGCGGCGGCCCGATCATCGAGCCGCACCTGGATGCGCTCGTGATGGCGCCGATCTGTCCGCATACCCTCTCCGACCGTCCGATCGTGGTCTCCGCGCGCGCTCTGATCGAGATCGAGCTGCTGCCGCGCCCCGACACCCGCGCGCAGGTGACCTGCGATGGCGCGATCCTCGGGGAGATTGCCCCAGGCGATCGCCTGGAGATCAAGCCCGCCGGCGAGCGCATCACTCTGCTGCATCCCGCCGGCCACGACTATTACCGCCTGCTGCGCTCGAAGCTCCACTGGGGCCGCGGCAACTCCGAGCGCTGAGGCCCAGATCCGCGCAAATCCCATGCTCATCCGACTGCAGATCCGCGACTTCGCCATCATCGAGGCGGTCGAGCTCGAGCTCCGCCCGGGGCTCACCGTGCTCACCGGGGAGACCGGCGCGGGCAAGTCGATCCTGGTCGATGCCCTGCAGTTGCTCGCCGGCGGCCGCGGCGGACCGGAGATGATCCGCCACGGCGCCGAGCGGGCCGAGATCGCCGCGACCTTCGATCTCGCCAAGGCGCCGGCGGGGCTGACGCGCTGGCTGGAGGAGCAGTCGATCGACGGCGGCCAGGAGCTCGTCGTCCGGCGGGTGGTGTCGGCGGACGGCCGCTCCCGCGCCTATCTCAACGGCCAATCGGTTTCCCTGCAGCTCCTGCGGGAAGCGGGCAGCATCCTGATCGACATCCACGGCCAGCACGAATTCCAGTCGCTGACGCGCGCCGCCGCCCAGCGCGAGCTGCTCGATGCCTACGGACGGCTGGAGCCGCTGGCCGGACAGGTGGGGATCGCCTATCGAGTCTGGCGCGAGATGCTCGAGCGCACCCTCGAGCTCGAAAGCCGGGCACGCGACCGTGAGGCGAAGCTCGATCTGCTCCGGTACCAGGCGGGTGAGCTGCAGGCGCTGCGGCTGGAGGAAGGCGAGGTCGCCCGGCTGACGGACGAGCGCGCGCGGCTCATGAATCGCGGGCGCCTGGCCGAGACCGCGCAAACCGCGCTGGCGGCGCTCTATCAGTCCGAGGACGGGAACGCGCACGCGAGCGTCAGCCGCGCGCTGCAGTCGTTGCGCGCGGGTTCGGCGCTGGACCCGAAGCTCGTGCCCGTGGTCGCACTGGCGGAGGAGGCGGCGGTGCAGCTGCGCGAGGCCGCGCGCGAGCTCGAGCGCTATGGCGAGAGCCTCGACCTCGACACCCAGCGCCAGCAGGAGGTCGAGGGGCGGCTGGCCGCGATCGAAGAGCTCGCGCGCAAGCACCGCGTGACACCGCTCGAGCTGCCGCCCCGCGCCGCGCAGCTCGCCGCGGAGCTCGAGGCACTGGAGCGGGCGGAGGTCGATCTCGCGGTGTTGCGCAAGGAGCTGTCGGCGGCCCTGGAGCGCTACCGCGAGCAGGCGCGGTTACTCTCCACCAGGAGAGCCGCCGCGGCCACCAAGCTCGCCAAGGACATCAGCGCGCGCATGCAGACCCTCGGCATGTCGGGCGGCCGCCTGGAGGTCGATGTGGCGCAGAGCCGGACCGCGGAGCCGGCGCAGCACGGCATCGACGACGTCGAGCTGCGCGTCAGCACCAATCCCGGTCAGCCGCCACGCGCGCTCGCAAAGATCGCCTCCGGCGGCGAGCTGTCACGCCTGTCTCTCGCCGTGCAGGTCGCCACCAGCGCGCAGGAGACCCGCTGCATGGTGTTCGACGAGGTCGACTCGGGGATCGGCGGCGCCGTGGCGGAGATCGTCGGGCGCGAGCTGCGCGCCCTGGGGGAGCGCAGCCAGGTGTTGTGCGTGACTCACCTGCCGCAGGTCGCTTCCCAGGGCCATCACCATCTGCGCGTCACCAAGATCACCGACGGCAAGACGACCCGCACGTCATTGACGGCGCTCGCCGATCAGAATCGGATCGAGGAGCTCGCCCGCATGCTCGGCGGGGTGGATGTCACCTCGAAGGCGCGCGAGCACGCGCGCGAGATGCTTCAGTCGGCGGGCAAGCGCTTGGGCGCGCGCCGGTAAGGGCACTGGGTCCGGCGGCAGTTGCCGTAGAGGATCAGGGAATGGTCCCGGATCGAGAAGCCCTGGCGCTGCGCGACGGCCGTCTGCCGCTCCTCGATGCCGGCATCCATGAACTCTTCGACGCGGCCGCAGTCCAGGCACACGATATGATCGTGATGCGTCCCCTGGTTCAGCTCGAACACCGCCATGCCATCCTCGAAGTGATGGCGGGTCACGAGACCCGCGGCCTCGAACTGCGTGAGTACCCGGTAGACGGTGGCGAGCCCGATATCCTCGTTGGACTCGAGCAGGGTGCGGTAGATGTCCTCGGCCGAGAGATGCCGCGTCGCGCTGCCCTCGAGGATCTCGAGGATCTTCAGCCGCGGCAGCGTCACCTTCAGGCCCGCTTTGCGAAGGTCCTGGCGCTCCACTGCATCATCTCCCGCCGGCGGCGCGGCGCATCGGATCGGGCGCGGCGGATTCGCGATCAGGTATCATCC
>JASHVV010000311.1 GCA_030044385.1 Gammaproteobacteria bacterium | reverse complement strand
GCCAATACTATCGACACGGCGGAGAAGCTTTTCCAGTCGGTCGGGTTCCGGGTGGACATTGAGGCGGTAATGCATCCCGATGGGCGCGTGCTCGTTTTCCACATTCCTTCACGGCCGCGGGGGACGGCGTACCACCACGACGGCAAGTACCTGATGCGTGCCGGCGAGGCATTGGTTCCCATGAGCGAGGACCAGTTGCGGCGCATTTTCGCCGAGGGCCAGCCGGACTGGCTCGAAGAGCCATCGCGCGTCGGCCTCGATGCACAGGAGGTGGTGGAGCTGCTCGACGCGCAGACGTTCTTTGAATTGCTCAAACTGCCTTACCCCACGGAGCGTACCGGTGTGCTCGAGCGGCTCGTCCGCGAACGGCTGGTAGATAAGGTGGGCGGCACCTACTCGATCCGGCGGCTCGGCGGGCTGCTGCTCGCGCGTCGGTTGGAAGACTTCCCGGACGTTTCCCGCAAAGCCCCGCGTGTAGTTGCGTACACCGGCCCTTCGAAGCTCGACACCCGCTTGGATCAAGCCGGCAGTCGCGGCTATGCAGTCGGCTTCCAGGATCTCGTGCGCGTTGTGATGGCACAGCTTCCACAGAACGAAGTCATTGAGGACGCGCTGCGCAGGGAAGTCAAACTGATGCCGGACGTGGTGATCCGCGAGCTGGTGGCCAATGCATTGATCCACCAAGACTTCATGGTGAACGGTGCGGCGGTGATGATCGAGGTCTACAGCAACCGACTGGAGATATCGAACCCCGGCGATCCGCTGGTGCCGGTGGAACGCTTTATCGATGGCTATCAGTCGCGCAACGAGAGGCTGGCGGATCTGATGCGCCGCATGGGTGTTTGCGAGGAAAAGAGCAGCGGCATTGACCGGGTAGTGGGGGCAGCCGAAATGTATCAGTTGCCGGCACCTGACTTCCGCTCGGGTTTCCGCCGTTTGTCGGTTACGATCCACGGGCCGCGCCCGTTCGAGGCGATGGATCGCAACGATCGCGTGCGCGCCTGCTATCAGCACTGCGCCCTGAGGTGGGTGATGTCGGAGCGAATGACCAACCAGACGTTGCGCGAACGGTTCCGCCTCGGCGAGGGCAAGGCAGCCATCGCCTCACAGGTGATCGCGGCCACGATTGAGTCCAAGCTGATCAAACCCGACGAAAGCGTCGGCGGCTCGCGGAAGTTCGCGAGGTACCTCCCGTTCTGGGCTTAGGTTTTTATTTAATGGGGATCCAAGAAGGGCACCCAATGCAGCAAGAAAATATATATAAATCAAAAGCTTGCTTATTTAAGGGTTTCCCGGACCCGGGCCCTGGGCCAGCCTGGCTCCGGTGAGCGGCTTCACTGAATCCGTCGTCGAAGACGCAGCCCTCGCCTGGCTCGAGGCGCTGGGCTACGAAGTCCTGCATGGCCCCGAAATTGCCGCTGGCGAGCCCGGTGCGGAACGCAGCGACCCGAACTACCGCGACGTGCTGCTGGAACGGCGGCTCCGCCAGGCGCTCGTGCGTCTGAATCCGAACCTTCCGCCCGAGGCAATCGAAGACGCCTACCGTAAGCTCACGCGCATAGATGCGCCATCGCTCCTGGAGCGCAACCGAGCATTGCACCGGATGCTGGTGGATGGCGTCACGGTCGAGTACCGGCGCGAGGACGGCTCGATCGCGGGGGCCCTGGCGCGACTCATCGACTTCGACGCTCCCGCGAACAACGATTGGCTCGCCGTCAACCAGTTCACTGTGTCGGAAGGGCAGCACACGCGCCGCCCGGACCTGGTGCTGTTTGTGAATGGCCTGCCGCTGGCAGTGATCGAGCTCAAGAATCCGGCCGACGAGAATGCGACCGTCTGGTCCGCCTTCCAACAGCTTCAGACCTACCAAGCGCAGGTTCCGGCGCTGTTCGCAACGAACGCCGTACTGCTCGCCTCCGACGGCGTGCAAGCGCGGATCGGAACGCTCGGCGCCGGCAGGGAATGGTTCAAGCCCTGGCGCACCATCACTGGGCGCGAGGATGCGCCCCTGCGGAAGCCGGAGCTGCAAGTGCTGCTAGAGGGAGTGTTCGAGCAGCGGCGCTTTCTCGACCTCCTGCGTTACTTCATCGTGTTCGAGGACTCCGCGCCCGCCGGTGGCGCCGGCAAGCTCACGAAGAAAATGGCCGGCTACCACCAATTCCACGCGGTGAACGCGGCCATCGAGGAGACGCTGCGCGCCGCGCAGTCGTTGGCGACGGCCCAAGTGGCGGACCCGCCCGGCCGGTACGAGACCGGCAAGCGGCCGGGCGGGGAGCCCGGCGACCGGCGGGTCGGCGTCATCTGGCATACGCAGGGCTCGGGAAAGAGCCTGACCATGGCCTTCTACGCCGGGCGCGTGATCCTGCACCCGGCAATGGCCAACCCCACAATCGTCGTCCTAACAGACCGCAACGATCTCGACGACCAGCTCTTCGGCACCTTCGCGCGCTGCCGGGACCTCCTGCGGCAACCGCCGGTGCAGGCCGTCGACCGAGCCGATCTGCGCGCCAAGCTCGCTGTCGCCTCCGGCGGCGTGGTCTTCACCACGATCCAGAAGTTCTTCCCGGAAGAGAAGGGCGATCGGCATCCGGTGCTCTCGGAGCGGCGCAACATCGTCGTCATCGCCGACGAGGCGCACCGCAGCCAGTACGACTTCATCGACGGCTTCGCGCGCCACATGCGCGACGCGCTGCCGCACGCCTCGTTCGTAGGCTTCACCGGCACGCCGATCGAAAAGACCGACGCTAACACGCGCGCGGTGTTCGGCGATTACATCAGCGTCTACGACATCCAGCGCGCCGTGTTCGATGGCGCGACGGTGCCCATTTACTACGAGAGCCGGCTGGCCAAACTCGCGCTCGAGGAATCCGAGCGGCCGAAGATTGACCCGGAGTTCGAAGAGGCAACGGAGGGCGAGGAAGTCGAGCGGAAAGAAAAGCTCAAGAGCAGGTGGGCTCAGCTCGAGGCAGTGGTCGGGTCCGAGAACCGCATCAAGCTGGTTGCCCGCGACCTGGTGAAGCACTTCGAGAATCGGCTGGCCACCATGGACGGCAAAGCCATGGTAGTGGTGATGAGCCGCCGCATTGCCGTTGGTCTGTATCGCGAGCTGGCCCTGCTGAAACCCGAATGGGCCATCGATGACGATGCTGCCGGAGTGCTCAAGGTCGTCATGACCGGGTCCGCTTCGGACCCGCTCGAGTGGCAGCCGCACGTTCGCAACAAGGCACGGCGTGAAGAGCTCGCCAATCGCTTCCGGGACCCCACCGATCCGTTCCGGATCGTGATCGTCCGGGACATGTGGCTCACCGGCTTCGACGCGCCAAGCCTCCATACCCTGTATGTGGATAAACCAATGCGCGGACATGGCCTGATGCAGGCCATCGCGCGGGTCAACCGGGTATTCAAGGACAAGCCCGGCGGATTGGTGGTGGACTACTTGGGGCTAGCCGATGAGCTGAAGCAGGCGCTCGCGACCTACACGGAAGCCGGCGGCACGGGGGAGACGGCGCTCGATCAGGCCGAAGCCGTGGCGCTGATGCTGGAAAAGTTCGAGGTCTGCCGGGGACTCTTCCATGGTCTCGATTGGAGCCGCTGGAGCACCGGTACGCCGCAGGACCGGCTGTCGCTTCTGCCGGCGGCGCAGGAGCATATCCTGGCGCAAGAGGATGGCAAAGCGCGGTTGCTGCGCGCCGTGACCGAGTTGTCGCAGGCCTTCGCGCTCGCGGTGCCGCACGAGGAGGCGCTGCGCATCCGCGACGACGTTGGGTTCTTCCAGGCCGTGCGCGCCGTGCTCGCCAAGAACGCGGCCGGCGAGCGCAGGACCGATGAGGAGCTGGAACATGCCATCCGCCAGATCATCTCCAGGGCGGTCACCAGTGACGGGGTCATCGACATCTTCGCCGCTGCCGGCCTCAAGAAGCCCGACATCAGCATCCTGTCGGACGAATTTCTCGCCGAAGTGCGCGGCATGCCGCAGCGCAACCTCGCCGTGGAGCTGCTGCAGAAGCTGCTTCGTGGCGAGATCAAGACCCGCGCGAAGCGGAATGTGGTGCAAGGTCGCTCTTTTGCGGACCTGCTGGAGGCCTCCCTGCGCCGCTACCAGAGCCGAGCGATCGAAACGGCCAAGGTTATCGAGGAGCTGATCCAGCTTGCCAAGGACATGCGCGCCGCTAATGCTCGCGGCGAAGCGTTGCACCTCAGCGAAGACGAGCTCGCGTTCTACGACGCGCTCGAAGTCAACGACAGCGCCGTCAAGGTGCTCGGCGAGCCCACACTGGCCGGCATTGCCCGCGAGCTGGTAGCCGCAGTCAAGAACAACGTCACGATCGACTGGACGATGCGGGAAAACGTTCGCGCCCAGCTGCGGGTCATCGTGAAGCGGATACTCCGCAAGCACGGCTACCCCCCGGACAAGCAGGAGAAGGCAACTCAGCTGGTACTCGAGCAGGCCGAGGTTCTGTCGGCAGGATGGGCTGCATAAGGGGGGTTTATGCGACGGGCGAGCCGAGGCGCGTTGGTATCTCAGTACCTGGAGGGAATCTCCCGTACGGCGTTGGCGGAGTATCAGCAGTTCTTTCGCGAGCAGGCGCGGCGCCGAAACGGCGTCTATGCGCTCTACAGAAAGAAGAAGCTCTATTACGTCGGACTGGCGCGAGACCTCCGGGGGCGATTGAGGACGCATTTGCGTGACAAGCACGGCGAGTCGTGGGATCGATTCAGCATGTATTTGACGGTCGGCGATGACCATATCAGGGAGCTGGAATCACTGGTTCTGCGGATAGTGCGGCCGACCGGCAATCGGCAGACAGGCAAGTTTGCAAGAGCGCAGAACCTCCGACGCGAGTTCACGCGTCGAGTGAAACAAGACGCAGCAGAGCACCTGAGCGAGCTTCTGGGTGTGGAGCGGACCAACAGGACGGCGAGACTCGGCGTTGGCTCGTCGAACAAAGGGGTACTGGCCACATATGTGACACGCACCATGCGCCTTCGCGCCCGCCACAAAGGCAAGGTGTTAAAGGCGCGCGTATTGCGTAACGGGGTCATCTCATTTGCGGGCAAGAAGTTCCGCTCGCCGTCCATGGCGGCGTGTGCCGCTCTGCCGCATCGACGTGCCGTCAATGGGTGGTCATTCTGGAAATATGAGCGCGCTCCCGGGGATTGGGTGTTGCTGCGGGAGCTTCGACGGTAGCTCATCACGTCAGACTGTGACGTGCGACTGACGCTGAGATCAGACGCACCTATACACGTCGCCATTACGTCCTAAGTTATAACACGGTGGGTTTTATAGCCGAGTTCATGGGTAAAATATCGGAGGGACCGTCATCCCACCGTGAGACACCAGACTGTGAAACCCAAAGATCCGGACGGGCCCGCGCCGCGCACGGTTCTTCCCTTCGATGAAGAGATTTGTCCTGGCGCGACGCTGGACGATCTGGACGGTGAGGCCATACGGCGCTTCGTACGGGCAGCCCGGCACCGCCGGCGGCTTCAGCTTACCGAGAGCGTCTCGATGCAAGAGACGCTCATTCACCTGAACCTGCTCAGTTCAGGTCTGCCAAAGCGTGCAGCTGTTCTGCTCTTCGGCAAAGATCCGCAGCAGTTCGCCGTGAATGCCGAGGTTCGCTCCATGCATTTCCACGGCGCACTGGTTCAGCGTCCGGCCCCTGACTATCGGGTATTCAAAGGCAACCTCTTCTCTCAAATAGACCAATCGACACATTACGTTCTGGGGAAACTCGATTTGTCTGTTGGCACGCGAAGCGAAAGCGCACAGGTGCCCACACGGTTTGAACTGCCACCGGACGTGGTGCGCGAGGCCCTCGTCAATGCGGTGGCACATCGCGACTACGCGGCGCAAGCTGCCGTGCAGGTTTCCGTGTTCTCCGACCGAGTGGAGGTCTGGAGTCCAGGAGAACTCATAGCTCCGATGACGCTGCAGCAGCTGCGCCAGCCTCATCGTTCCGTGACACGCAATGCGCGGGTTTGTGAGGTACTTTATCTGGCCGGCTATATTGAGAAGTACGGCACCGGCACCCTGATGATGATTCGGGAGAGCCTCGAACATACCTTGCCGGAACCGGAATTTGTGCAGCAGGCTGGGGAGTTCGGAGCGACTCTTTGGCGGGACTGGCTGACAGAACGCGCCGCCATCGCTCTCGAGCTGAATGAACGCCAGTGGACCGTAGTGCCGCACTTGAAGCTGAGCCGGAAGATCACCAATACTGATTATCGCCGGCTCACCCAGGCTAGCTTCAGGACGGCCACCCGAGACCTCGATGAGCTGGTTTCGAAGGGGGTTCTGGAGCGTTCCGGCAAGATCGGTCGGGGCGTCATCTACCGGCTGGTCACGAAATCGGCCATAAATCGGCCAAATAAGCCATGAGTCCGCTTGCCGTTCCTGGGGACGCTATTCCGCGTTCTGCACCTGCTCCCGCATCTGCTCGATGATGACCTTCATGTCCACCGCGCCGCGGGTGGTATCGAGGTCCTGCGACTT
>JASHVV010000310.1 GCA_030044385.1 Gammaproteobacteria bacterium | reverse complement strand
CCCACCCAACAGGTCGCAGACCGGACTCGCCCATGATCTACGAAGAAGTCAGCTCGGAGTCGCGGACCCGCCGCACGCTCACCGGCGCGGCGCGCGTGCTCTCGGCCCTCAGAATGGACGGGCCGCTCGTGATTGGCCTCGCCCTCACCGCAGCCTACGGGCTCGTCGTGCTCTACAGCGCCTCGGCGGAGAACCTGTCGATGGTGCTGCGCACGGGGATGCGGCTCGTGTTGGGCACCGCGGCCCTGCTCGCCCTGGCGCGCGTCAGCCCGAACTTCCTGCGCCGCATCGCGCCCTGGCTCTACTTCGCCGGTGTTCTGCTGCTGCTGGTCGTCGCGGCCGCCGGGCACGTGCGCCTGGGAGCGCAGCGCTGGCTCAGCCTGGGTCCGATCCGCTTCCAGCCCTCGGAGATCATGAAGATCGCGGTGCCCATGATGTGCGCCTGGTACCTGCACGAGCGGCCGCTGCCGCCGCGCTGGCCCAACCTGCTCCTCCTCGGCGCCATCATCCTGGTGCCCGCGGTCCTCGTCGCCAAGGAGCCCGACCTCGGGACCGCGGCCCTCATTGCCGCGGCCGGCGCGCTGGTGGTGTTCCTGGCCGGTCTGCGGGTGAGAGTCATCGTCGGCCTGATCCTCATCGGCGTCGCCGCGGGTTGGTTCGGCCTGCGCTTCATGCACGGCTATCAGCGCCAGCGGCTGCTCACCTTCCTCAACCCCCAGTCCGATCCCCTGGGCGCGGGCTATCACATCATCCAGTCGCAGATCGCCATCGGCTCGGGAGGCGTCTTCGGCAAGGGCTGGATGAACGGCAGCCAGGCGCAGCTCGACTTCCTGCCGGAGCGCACCACGGATTTCATCTTCGCCGTCATCGGCGAGGAGTTCGGCCTGCTCGGGCTCGCCGTGCTGCTGCTGCTCTACGCGTTCGTCATCGGCCGCGCGCTCTTCCTCGCCGTGCAGACGCCCGATACGTTCTCGCGCCTGCTCGCGGGCAGCCTGGCGCTGACATTCTTCGTGTACGTCTTCATCAATGCCGGCATGGTCACCGGACTCCTTCCGGTCGTCGGCGTCCCGCTGCCGCTCGTCAGCTATGGGGGAAGCTCGGTGGTGACCGTGCTCGCAGGCTTCGGTATTCTGATGTCGCTCCACGCCCACCGGAAGCTCATGGGCTCTTAGGTGTCTCGATCCCTTCCCACGCTCGTGCTCTTCGCGCTCGCCGCTGCGGCGCTCGGCGGCGCCTGCGCGTGCGCCACGGCGTCAGAGCCCGGCGCGCCGTTTCCGCGCGCGCAGCTCGAGAGTTTCGCGACACGGGTGGCGCGGCGCGACGGCCTCGACCGCAAAGCGGTGCTCGAGGTGCTCCTGCAGGCGCGCGCGCAGCCGCGGATCATCGACGACATGAGCCGCCCCGCCGAGCGCGAGCTCGAGTGGTGGCAGTACCGGCGGATCTTCCTCGGCGGTGAGCGCGTCTCCGCCGGTGTCGGGTTCTGGCAGCAGCACCGCGATGCGCTCGAGCGGGTGAGCGTCGAGGAGGGCGTCCCGCCGCAATACATCGTTGCCATCCTCGGCGCGGAGTCTTACTACGGCCGTATCACGGGCGCCTATCGGGTGCTCGATGCGCTCGCGACGCTCGCCTTCGATTACCCGCCGCGCGCCCGCTTTTTCGGCCGCGAGCTCGAGCAGTTCCTGGTGCTCGCCCGCCGCGAGAAGCTCGATGCGCTCACCGTCAAGGGCTCCTACGCCGGCGCCATGGGACCGCTGCAGTTCATGCCCTCGGCCTACCTGCGCTACGGAGTCGACGCCGACGGCGCCGGCACCAGCGATCTTTTCTCCGACTGGGACGATATCTTCGCCAGCATCGCCCGCTACCTGCACGATTGCGGCTGGCAGCCCGGCGGGCCGGTGGTGGCCGACGTCAGGATCGACCCGGGCGCCACCTTCCAGATCGACCCGGACAACCTCTCCCTCGATGAGACCATCGATGGCCTGAACGCGCAGGGAGTGCAGGTTCAAAGCGACGCGCCGGGCAACACGCCCGTCGTACTGTTGCTCGCGCAGCAGCAGGACGGGCCGATCTATCGCGTCGGCTTCAACAACTTCTACGCGCTCACCCGCTACAACCGCAGCGCCCTGTACGCGATGGCGGTCGATGAGCTGGCGCGGGCCATCGCGCTGCAGCTCACGCCCGCCGGCCCGGCTCCGGCGCCCACGGCGCCGCCCACCGCCCAATCCACCGGCAATGCGGATCGCCTCGCGCGATCCGCTCAATGAGCGCGGCAGCGTGGCAGCTGCGGAGACGGTAAGGCCCACGCGCTGGGGCCTCGTCTTACCATCGCTCCTGGCGGCGCTGCTCGCGGGCTGCGCGACCACACGACACCCGGAGTCGGCGACTGCGCCCGCCATCACCCTGCCGCCCCTGCCGCACGATTTCAACGCAATTCCCAACGCCGTACCGCAGTTCGTGCCCCGGGCCCTGCACGGCAACCCGCCCTTCTACGACGTAGGCGGCGAGCGTTATTACGTGCTCGCGACGGCCGACGGATACGAGGCCACCGGCGTCGCCTCCTGGTACGGCCCGACGTTCAACGGCATGCGGACCGCCGACGGGGATCGTTACAACATGTACGCGATGACCGCGGCGCACAAGACCCTGCCACTGCCCTGCTACGTGCGCGTGACCAACCTCGGCAACGGCCGCAGCGTCGTCGTGAAGGTCAACGACCGTGGTCCGTTCGTGGCGAACCGTCTGATCGATCTGTCGTACGTCGCCGCGGCCAAGCTCGGCATGCTTGGCACCGGGACCGCGCTCGTCGACGTGCGCGCCATCACGTTCAGCAATCCCGCCGTGCTCAGCCGTGCGTCGGCCAGCCCGCCCCCAATACTGTACGTACAGGTGGGGGCGTACGCGTTCCGCCACCACGCGGATCGCGTGCTGGCGCGGCTGCACGCGGCGGGCCTCGCGGGCGCGTTCGTGTTCGGCCCGCCGGCGACACGCAGCCACTTGTACCGCGTCCGCATCGGACCGGTGAGCGGCGTGCCGGAATTCGACCGCCTGGTCGCGCAGCTCAGCGCTCTGGGCTACCGCGACGCCCGCCTGGTCGCGCCATGAGTCCCTGGATTTCGCTGCCCGACCGTACGATCGAACTCAAGCGCGCGCGGAGGATCGTACAATCCGCCTGCACGCCATGCCACTCACGAGGGTTTCCGAGGATGTCCCGCTCCGCCGCCGCTCCGTTGCTCACGACCACCGCTGTCGCGCTCCTTTCGTTCAGCCTGCAGGCCGCGGCCGCGACTGCACCGCCGCCCGCCCCGACGGCGGCCGCCATGCCCCTGCCGCCGGCACCCGCGCTGGACGCCGGATCGTACATCCTGGTCGACTACCAGACGGGCCGGGTGCTCGCGCAGAAGAATGCCGACGAGCGCCTGCCGATGGCGAGCCTCACGAAGCTGATGACGGCCTACATCGTCTTCGCCGCCCTGAAGGATGGCCGCCTGACGCCGGATGAGCCCGTGACCATCAGCAAGGCCGCCTGGAAGACCGGCGGCTCGCGCATGTTCGTGCAGGTCGGCAGCCAGGTGCCGGTGCTCGATCTCATCAAAGGCATGCTGGTGCAGTCCGGCAACGATGCGACGGTGGCGCTCGCCCAGAAGGTCGGCGGCACGCAGGCCGGGTTCGTCCAGATGATGAACACGTATGCCCAGCGCCTGGGCCTGAAGTCGACGCACTACGACGACGTCGACGGTCTGCCGCAGCCCACCCACTACACCACCGCACGCGACCTGGCGACGCTCACCGTCGCGCTGATCCGCGACTTCCCGCAGGACTACCCGATCTTCAGGATCAAGGACTTCACGTGGAACCACATCAAGCAGCCGAATCGCAACGGGCTCCTGTGGAGCGACCCGTCGGTGGATGGCCTGAAGACCGGCCACACCGAAGCTGCCGGCTACTGCCTCATCGCCTCGGCCGAGCGCCACGGCATGCGCCTGGTGTCGGTGGTGCTCGATGCGCCGAAGTGGCACTCGCGCGAGGCCGACGCCGAGGCACTCCTCAACTATGGGTACAACTTCTTCGAGACGGAGAAGGTCGTGACGGCCGGCGCGCCGATCCTCAAGCCGCGAGTCTACGAGTCGGCCTCGGGTTATGCCGCCGTCGGCGCGTCCCGAACGCTCTACGTCACCGTGCCGCGCGGCAAGACCGCCAGCATCTCGACCAATGCGGGACTGACCCAGGCGCGACTGATCGCACCCCTGGCCGCGGGCACCGTGGTCGGTGAGATCACGGTGACCGACGGCACCGGCGAGGTGCTCGGGCGCGAGCCGCTCGTCACCCTGGAGGCGGTCCCCGCCGGCGGCCTGATGACACGCGCGATGGACAGCATGCGATTGTGGTTCAAGTAATGGCCGAGCCGTATCGGACGTGTTATCTCAATGGCGAGTACCTGCCGCTCGCCGAGGCTCGCATCTCGCCCCTCGACCGGGGCTTTCTCTACGGCGACGGGGTCTACGAGGTGATGCCGGTCTATGGCGGCCGGCCGTTCCGGCTGGAGGCGCACTGTGCGCGCCTCGGCCGCAGCCTCGGTGAGATCCGCATGGCCGATCCCTA
>JASHVV010000309.1 GCA_030044385.1 Gammaproteobacteria bacterium | reverse complement strand
CGGGGGTTGGCTCGAGCTCGCGTGTGGGCGGGCTCAGGTGGTGGGGCTGGGTCGCGCTCGCGGCGGTATGGCTCGTCACCATCCAGCTCCGTCCCATGCTGGATCCGGACGAGGGACGCTACGCCGAGATCCCACGGGAGATGGTGACGACGGGAGACTGGGTCACCCCGCGGCTCGATGGCCTGAAGTACTTCGAGAAGCCGGTGCTGCAGTACTGGGCGACGGCGGCGATCTACACCGTCGTGGGCTTGAGCAACTGGAGCTCGCGCCTGTGGACCGTGGTGCTCGGCTTCGCCTGCCTGCCGCTGATCTATGCCTGGGTGGCGCGGCTCTACGACCGGCGGGCCGGGGTGGCCGCGGTCGTGTTGCTCGCGATGAGCCCGTATTTCGGCATCATCGGCCATCTCGACCTGCTCGATGCGGGCTTCACGTTCTGGATGTGCGCCACGGTGCTGACGTTTGCGCGGGCGCAGTGCGCGCCGCGGCGCTCGGGGCAGGAGCGCAACTGGATGCTCGTCTGCTGGGCGCTCGCGGCCCTGGCCGTGCTGAGCAAAGGGATCGTCGTCTTTGTCCTCGCCGGCGGAACACTCATCGCGTACTCGGTGCTGGAGCGGGACGTGCGGCCCTGGCGGCGAATGCACTTCGCGCTCGGAGTGCCGATCTTCCTCATCCTGTGCGTCCCCTGGTTCACGCTGGTGTCGCTGCGCAATCCGGACTTCGTGCAGTACTTCTTCATCCACGAGCACTTTCAGCGTTTCCTCACGACAGAGGCAAAGCGCGTCGAGCCCTGGTGGTATTTCCTGGTGCTGCTCGTGATAGGCGCGCTGCCGTGGCTCGTGTCCCTGGCGCGCGCATCGCTGGGCGCGTGGCGCGATTCTGGTGTAGATTCACAGTTTAAGCCACTGAAATTCCTGATGATATTTTCGGCACTAACGCTGGCTTTCTTCTCCATCTCGGACTCGAAGCTCGCGACCTACATCCTGCCGATCTTCCCGCCGCTCGCGGCTTATACGGGCGTCGCCGTTGCCGGCCGCGCGGGGTTTCTCGCGCGCTCCGCACGGGTGGCCGCGGGCCTCGCGCTCTTCGTCGCGGCGGGACTTCTCGTCTACTCGCAGCACCGCGACGGGACGATTCCTCGCGAGGCGGTGGAGTGGGCGATCGCGGCCGCGATCGTTGCGCTGATCAGCGTGGTGGTGAGCTGGCGGCGCCAGGCAGGCGCTACCCCCGATGCCGCGGCAGCCGAGTCCGCAGGAGGCGGCTGGCAGCCGTTGGCGGTGGCGCTGCTCTTCGTTTTCGCGTGGCAGGCGCTGCTCTGCGAGTACACGGTCATCCCGCCGTCCCGCTCGGCTTATGCGCTCGTTCAGGCCGTGGCTCCCGACGTGCACCCTGGCACTGCACTCTACAGCGTTGGGCAGTACCGTCAGACGATCCCGCCTTATCTTGGTCGCAAGCTGACCCTCGTCAGCTTTACGGGCGAGCTCCACTTTGGCGAGACGCGGGAGCCGGGCCGCCAGCAGGCGACGCCGGAGCAGTTCACGCGGCAATGGGACGCCAGCCGTGATGCCGTTGCATTCTTCGCGCCGAGCGTGTGGGACCATTACCGCCAGCAGGGCCTGCCGGGGCGCGTCATCGCGCGGGACAGCTTCACGGTCGCGGTGAGCCGCTCATGAAGTTTTCTTCCTTCGCGTTCCTCTGCGGTGGGGTGTTGCTCAACGCCGTGGCGCAGCTCGGCCTCAAGGCCGCGACGGACGTCACCGGCCCGCTTTTCGGGGCGGATGTGCCGGTGCTGCGCCGCGGTCTCGAGCTCGCCGCCGTGCCGTGGCTGTGGTTCGCGCTCGGGTGTTACGGACTGAGCGTCATCGTCTGGCTGGTGGGGCTGTCGCGCGTGCCGGTGAGCCAGGCCTATCCGCTGCTGTCGCTCGGCTACGTGATCAACGTCGGGCTCGCCTGGTGGCTGCTCGGGGAGACGCCCAACACGCTGCGCGTCGCGGGGATACTGGTGATCGTGTTTGGAGTGGTGCTGGTGGCGAAGTCATGAGCAAGCCGTTCCTGCCGTTTACCCGGCCGGCCATCGACGAGGAGACGATCCAGGGCGTGGCCGAAGTCCTGCGCTCCGGCTGGCTCGCCTCGGGACCGCACGTCAGGAAATTCGAGGCGGCGCTCTCCGAGTACTGCGGCGGCCGCCCGGTGCGCACCCAGACCTCCGCGACGGCCAGCCTCGAGCACGCGCTGCTCGCCGCCGGGATCGGAGCGGGGGATGAAGTCATCACGCCCGCCATGAGCTTCGTGGCCACCGCGAACGTCATCGTGCGGGCCGGCGCCCGTCCCGTGTTCGTCGACGTCGGCCTCGATACCCGCAACATCGACTTCGACCAGGTCGAGGCGGCCATCACGCCGCGCACCCGCGCGATCATGCCGGTGCACTTCGCGGGGTTGCCGGTCGACATGGACCGCTTGTATGCGATCGCCGGGCGCCACCGGCTGCGCGTCATCGAGGATGCCGCGCAGGCCATCGGCTCCTCCTGGCGCGGCCAGCGCATCGGCAGCTTCGGCGACCTCGTCTGCTTCAGCTTCCATCCCAACAAGAACGTCACCAGCATCGAGGGCGGGTGCGTGGTCGGCGGCTCCCCGGAAGAGGTGCAGGAGCTCGAGCTCCACCGCTTCCACGGGCAGAGGAAGCGCGCCGAGGATGAGGTCGATACGCTCTTCGCCGCCGGCAAAGCCAACCTGTCGGATGTCGCCGCGCGGGTCGGCCTGGGGCAACTGGCCGCGCTCGAGCGGTTCAACGCGCGCCGCCGCGAGCTCGCCGCCCGCTATTTCAGCCTGTGGGAGCAGGACCCGCCCGTGCGCCTGCCGGCGCGCGGCGACGAGGGACACAACTGCCACATGTTCGCGCCGCTGCTGCCGCTCGAGCGGCTGCGGATCTCGCGCCGCCAGTTCATCGAGCAGATGGCGGAGCGGGGTATCGGCGTCGGTGTCCATTACGCCTCCGCCATCCACCTCTTTACGGCCTATCGGGCGCTGGGCTACCGTGGGGGTCAGTTCCCGAACGCGGAGCGCATCGGCCGGGAGACCGTGACGCTGCCGCTATTCCCGGCGATGGAGCTGTCCGACGTGGATCGCGTCGTCGAGGCGACAACCGACGTGTTGAGGAGAGCGGCAAAGTGACCGCGACAGTCTCGGTCGTCATTCCCGTCTACAACGAGGAGGCCGGCCTCGAGAGCCTCTTTGCGCGGCTCTATCCGGCGCTGGATCAGCTCGGGCGGCCTTACGAGCTGATTTTCATCGACGACGGCAGCAGCGACCGCTCCGCCGCCGTGCTGCGGGAGCAGTTCGAGCGCCGTCCGGACGCCACGCGAGTGATCGTTCTCACCCGCAATGCGGGCCAGCACATGGCCATACTCGCGGGCTTCGCCCACTCGCGCGGCGATTACGTGATCACCCTCGATGCGGATCTGCAGAACCCGCCGGAGGAGATCGCGAAGCTCATCGCCGCCATGGACCAGGGGGCCGATTACGTCGGGACCGTGCGCGCCCGGCGCCACGATGTCTACTGGCGCAAGGTGGCCTCGCGCATGATGAACCGCGTCCGCGAGCGCACCACCCAGATCCGGATCACCGACCAGGGCTGCATGCTGCGCGGCTACCACCGCAGCATCGTCGAGGCGATCAATCGCTGCGTCGAGGTCAGCACCTTCGTGCCCGCGTTGGGATACACGTTCGCGCGCCATCCGGTCGAGATCGAGGTGGCGCACGCGGAGCGCACCGCCGGCCAGTCGAAGTATTCCATCTATCGCCTCATCCGCCTCAACTTCGACCTCATGACCGGCTTCTCGGTGGCGCCGCTGCAGTTCTTTACCATGGCCGGGATGGCGCTGGCGCTGGTGTCGTTCTTCTTCGTCGTGGTGCTGGCCGTGCGGCGACTCGTCATCGGATCCGAGGTGCAGGGTGTGTTCACCCTCTTCGGCATCGCGTTCTTCCTGATCGGAGTGCTGCTCATCGGGCTCGGCGTGGTCGGCGAATACGTCGGGCGGATCTATGAGCAGGTGCGGCAGCGTCCGCGATACACGATTGCGGCGATGTTGGAAGAGGGCGAGTCGCAGAGAGTGGAGCGGCGGACCCTGCCGGAGGTTCGGCGAGGGCTGCATCCGGAGCTCGACCATACGGAGATGCTGCGCGCCGAGCGGGCGCGCGGCCCGGCCGAGAAATGAGCCCCGCCCGGGCCGTCGTCTTTGCGTACCATGACGTCGGTGTGCGCTGCCTGAAGGTGTTGCTTTCCGCGAAGGTGGACGTGCCTCTGGTCGTTACCGTCAGGGACGATCCCACGGAGAATCGATGGTTCGCGAGCGTTGCCGACACCGCACGGGAGTACGGCTTGCCGGTGGTGATGCCGGACGATGCGAGTGACCCCGAGCTGGCGAACCGGGTGGCGGATCTCGAGCCCGATTTCATCTTCTCCTTCTACTACCGCTCGATGCTCGGCGCTCCCATCCTGCGCAGCGCCCGCCGGGGGGCTCTCAACATGCACGGGTCGCTGTTGCCGAAGTACCGCGGGCGGGCGCCGGTCAACTGGGCGATCTTGAACGGCGAGGCGCAGAGCGGCGCAACGCTGCACTACATGGTGGAGCGGGCCGATGCCGGCGACATCGTCGATCAGCTCGCGGTGCCGATACTGGAGGACGACGACGCGCGCGAGGTGTTCGGCAAAGTGACCGCGGCCGCGGAAATCGTGCTGGCGCGCTCGTTGCCCGGGCTCGTCGCGGGCAATGCGCCGCGCCGGCGGCAACCCATCGAGCCGGGGCAGTACTTCGGCCGGCGGCGGCCCGAGGATGGCCGCATCGACTGGAGCCAGCCGGCGGTGCGCATCCACAATCTGGTGCGCGCGGTGGCGCC
>JASHVV010000308.1 GCA_030044385.1 Gammaproteobacteria bacterium | reverse complement strand
ACCAGCGTCAGGCTGGTCAGCGTCAGGAGACTCCTGCGCGGTATGCCGCCCGCCTCGCTGCCGTGAGCGAGCCATGAAGGCAACGCGCCATCTCTGCCCAGGGCCGCCCCGAGCTTGGCCGCTCCCGCGAAGTAGGCGTTCATCGTTCCCGCGGTCAGGAGGAGCGCGGCGACGGCGGCGAGCACTTTGATGTGCCCACCGAAGCCGTATGCCAGCAGGAGCGCGAGCGGCGCCTGCGTCGCAGCGGCGCGGGAGCCCAGGACGAGGACGGTGGCGGCCGCAACGGCGAAATACAGGATCCCGATGACGAACACGGCCACGGCCGCGGACTTCGGCATGTCGCGCGCGGGCTGGCGAAACTCCGCCGCCAGGTAGGTGATCGCCTCCCAGCCGGCGAAGCTCCAGACGAGCAGTCCCGCGGCCGAGGCGACCGCGAGCCAACCGTGGGGAGCAAAGGGATGGAGGTTTTCCAGGCGTGCATGCGGCAGCGACGTGCAGACGGCCGTGACCAGAAACGCAATGAGCAGGCCGGCCACGAGCACCTGGACCTTCCCGGAGAGAGTCACGCCGAAGGCGTTGATCAGAGTGATCCCGATGACGAGCGAGAAGGCGGTGAGCATGACGGCCGCCGGGCCGCCGCCGAATGCGGCCTGCACGTAGGCGCCCGCAAACATGGCGGCGGCGGGGGCGCCCACGGGCACGGCGAGGAGAAAGCACCAGCCGACGACCGCAGCGGGATAAGGGCCGAAGGCAAGCTTGACGCAGGTGGCGATGCCGCCGGCGTCGGGATACCTGGCGCCCAGCGCCGAGAACGTCGCCGCGAGAGGAATCGACAGCCCGATGAGGGCGAGCCAGGCCAGGAGCGACGCGGGGCCCGCGGTGCTCGCCGCCAGGGCGGGCAGAGCGATGACCCCGGTGCCGAGGACGGCGCCGATGTAGAGCGCGGTCCCCTGCAGCCAGGTGAGGCCGCGGGCGCCGTGGCGCCCGCTCGCGGCGGCGGCGCCGGTCGTATTGCTCGAGATGTTTGCGGGCTCGCCGCCGTGCAGAGGCATGTCGTGGACGTGGATCGGTCAGGGTGGGGGCGCGATTTCAGCAGGCGCCGTCATCGCCCGCAATCAGCGGGAAACCTTCATCGAGCCAGCCCGTGATGCCGCCGATCATCATCTTGACGGGCCGCCCGAGCGCGCTCAAGCGGACGGCCGCGCGCGCGGCGCCGTTGCAATGCGGGCCGGCGCAGTAGACGACGAACAGGGTGTCGGGCGCCCAGGCGCTCAGGCGCGCGGCGGTGATCCTGCCGTGCGGCAGGCCGAGCGCGCCGCAGATGTGGCCTTTCCTGAAGTGCTCGGGGCTGCGCACGTCGAGCAGGACGAAGCCGGGCTGGCCGGCGGCGAGAGCCTCGTGGACATCCCAGCAATCGGTCTCGAGCGCAAAGAGCCGCTGGAAGTGCGCCAGCGCCTCGCTGCTCGGCGCCGCGGCGGTCGAAGTGACGCTGTTGGGCACGGCCTTCCTCCGGAAGATGGCGCCCAGCTTGTCGCGGGCGGCGGCCGGTGGCAATCGGCAAAGATGCCATATATCATCGAGATCATGCCAACGCCGTCCCGGTCCCAGCCGCCGAATCGACTGGTCGCGGCCTTGCTGCACGAGAAGGTCGCCACCTTCGAGCTCGGGATCGTGACCGAGATATTCGGCCTGCCGCGGCCTGAGATGGGGCCGGACTGGTACCGGTTCGTGACCGTCGCGGAGGAGCTGCGGCCGCTGCGAGCCAGCGGCGGACTGCGGATCTTTCCCGAGGCCGGGCTCGAGCGACTCGCCCGGGCGGGGACGATCGTCATTCCGGGGTGGCGTACCGACGGGGAGTCGCCCAGTCCCGCCGTAAGGGAGGCGCTCTCCGCGGCCTATGCCCGGGGCGCGCGCCTGGTCTCCATCTGCTCCGGCGCGTTCCTTCTGGCCGCCTGCGGCCTGCTCTCGGGCCGCAGGGCCACCACCCACTGGCTCTATACCGATCGGCTCAGGACGCTCCACCCCGATGTCGAGATCAACCCGGACGTCCTCTATGTCGACGAGGGTCAGATCCTGACTTCCGCGGGCTCCGCGGCCGGGGTGGACCTCATGCTGCACATCGTGCGCAAGGACTTCGGCGCCCAGGCGGCCAACGAGATCGCGCGCCGGATGGTCACGGCGCCGCACCGTGAGGGCGGGCAGGCGCAGTTCATCGACCGGCCGGTTCCCCGGCGTGCGGACGACGGGCTCGGCTCGCTGTTGGAGGCGGTCCGGCGGCGGCCGGCCGAGCGCTGGACGATCAGCCGCATGGCACGCCGCGTGGCCATGAGCCAGCGCACCTTCATCCGGCGCTTTCAGGAGTCCACGGGCATGGGCCCCGGCGAATGGGTGATCGCCACCCGGCTCGAGGCCGCCCGCTTCATGCTGGAATCCACCGCGACGGGACTGGAGGAGATCTCCCGCAGCGCCGGGTTCGGCAGCCCGGCCGCGCTCCGCCACCATTTCAGACGGCAGGTCGGCGTGACTCCCACGGCCTATCGGGCATCTTTCAGGGCGGCGTGATGTCCTGCCGGATGTCGGCGACGCAGCGGAATCCGATGTTCGAGGCCGCGCTGTCGGGTGTGTTGTAGTAGCGGGCGGCGACACGATAGCGGTTGCAGTATGAGGCGTGGCAAAGAAAGGAGCCGCCGCGCATGACGCGTGCCGTTCCCGCCGGCGCGCCGCGCGGGTTGCGGCGTTCCTGCGTGTGCTCGCGGGCGAACCAGTCCCGGCACCACTCCCACACGTTGCCGACCATGTTGTAGAGACCGTAGCCATTGGGCTTGAAGCTGCGGACGGGGGCCGTGCCCAGATAGCCGTCGGCCAGGGAGTTGTATTCCGGAAAGCGGCCTTGCCAGATGTTGCAGCGGTGCTCGCCGTCCGGGGTCAGATCGTCGCCCCACGGATAGCGTTTCTGCGCCAGGCCTCCGCGTGCGGCGTATTCCCATTCCGCTTCGCTGGGCAGACGCTTGCCCGCCCACGCCGCGTAGGCGGCGGCGTCGTTCCACGAGACGTGTACGACGGGGTGATCCATGCGCGAGTCGAGATGGCTTCCAGGCCCTTCCGGCACACGCCAATACGCGCCCGCGATGGCGCACCACCATGGCGCCGCGGCCACCACTTGCGGATGCGTGTCCAGCACGGCCTGTGTCAGCAAGCCATAAAACACGAACGACCAGCCGAAGCCCTCCGCTTCGGTGACATAACCGGTGGCATCGACGAAGGCGGCGAAATCGGCGTTGCTGACGGTAGTTGCATCAATGCAAAACGGATGCAGCTCGACTTCGCGCACGGGACCCTCGCCATCGGCGATGACACCTTGCTCGTCGTCGGTTCCCATCAGGAAGGCGCCGCCCGGAAGTCCGATCATGGACGCGGTGTCCGGGGTGGCAGCGGTCTTCGAGCCACCGGATCGCGCCGGCAGCTCGGCCGGCGTTCCGCGGCCGACAGTGCAGCAAGGCTCGTCCGGTCCGCCCACGGCCGGCTCGACCGTCAATCGTAGTCGGGCACTGGATAGATCCGCGGCGCAATGCCCGTATCGTCGGCGTACCGGGTGCGCAGCCCCTGAAGCTTCTTTGCCAGCTCCGCGAACACTTCCCGATAGCGGTCCCGCACCTCGTAGTCCGGGTGTCC
>JASHVV010000307.1 GCA_030044385.1 Gammaproteobacteria bacterium | reverse complement strand
TCCGGATCGATGAAGAGTGCGACCCTGACGCCCGCCTCCCCGAGCCTCTCCGTCGCCTCCCGCATCCGAGCCTCCTGCCCCGCCACATCCAGCCCCCCCTCCGTCGTCACCTCCTGCCGCCGCTCCGGCACGAAGCAACAATCCTCCGGCCGCACCTCCGCCGCGATCCCCAACATCTCATCCGTCACCGCCATCTCGAGGTTCATCCGCGTCTTGAGGAGCCCGCGCAGCGTCCTGACATCGAAGTCCTGAATGTGCCGCCGATCCTCCCGCAAGTGCAGCGTAATGCTGTCCGCCCCCGCCATCTCCGCCGCCAACGCAGCCTGCACCGGCTCCGGATCCCTCCCCCGCCGCGCCTGCCGCAAGCTAGCCACATGATCGATATTGATTCCCAACGCAATGTACGAAGTAGTCACAAACACTCCAAGTGACCCCGGTGGTCCGCGTGCAAAAGGCGCTTTGCGGGGGCGTGTGCAGCCATGGATGGCGGAACCGAGCCTCCAGGGACCAGGCGAGCGGGCGCGAGCCCGCGAGCCCGGATTCACGGCGTCCCCCGCAAAGCGCCTTTTGCATGCGGGCCGCCGAGTGCAATTCAGCTAAACACGCGCATTCTTGCGTACTGGGATTAAGTACGCGACCCCCCGCGGGAAGCCACCGCCCGGGCCACCCGCCGGGTCGTCAGCTCCTTCCCCTCCAGCCTCTCCGCCAGCGCCGCCTTCAAAACCCTGCGCGCATCCTCGAGCACGCGCCCGCCCCCATCCCCCAGCTCCTCCCGCGCCAGCGCCAGAATCGAGCTCCCCGCGACCGCCTCCACATCCCCCTCCCGAGCCGGAACCAGCCCCCGCGACGCCTGAAACCGGTAGAACGAGCTCGCCTCGATAGCCTTCCCCGTCCGCGCCTCCGAGGTCAGATCCACTCCATACCCCACCGCCTCCAGCAGCCTCTTCTCGAACACCCGCAGGACCGCCTCCACCCTGCCCCCCGGCCGCAGCCCCTCCAGCGCCCGCCGATACTCCTCGAATACCTCCGCCATCGGATCGTGCCGCGTCGTCAGCTTCAGCAGCAGCTCGTTGAGATAGAACCCCGCCATCAGGCTCCCCGCCGGCAGCGGCGGCGCGCTCTGCGCGCTCTCGGCGCCCGTGAGCTGCCCCGCCTCCCGTCCGACCTGAAATGACAGCAGCAGCAGCTCGAACGGCTGCAGCACTCCCCCGAACCGGGGTTTCGGCCCGCGCACTCCGCGCGCAAACAGCGTCAGCCGCCCGTGATCCCGCACCAGCACCTCGAGGATCCGGCTGGTATCGCGGTACGGCCGGTGGTGCAGGATGTACCCCGGCGCCAACAGAACCCGACGCGGATGCGCGCTCATCCCGGCGGCCTGAGGCTACTCCAGCCCCAACTCCCGCAGCGCCCGGGCGTTGTCGGCCCAGTTCTCCCGCACCTTGACCCAGAGATTCAGGTGCAGCCGCCGCCCGAGCAGCCCGTTCAGGGCCAGCCGCGCCGAAGTGCCCACCCGCTTCAGCCGCTCGCCCTTGGCCCCGATGACGATCGGCTTCTGCCCCTCGCGGTCGACCCAGATGGCCGCATCGACGGTGAGCTGTCCATCCTCCTCGGCCATCCTCTCCACCTCCACCGCGATGCCGTACGGCACCTCCTGATTGAGCTCCAGAGTCAGCTTCTCGCGGATCATCTCCGCGATCCGGAACTCCACCCCGCGGTCCGTCAACTCACCGCCGGGGAAGAGATCGGGGAAGAGCGGCACCGAGACCGGCAGCCGCGCCGCAATCGCCTGCCGCAGGTCGTCGAGGTTCTTCTCCTTGAGCGCCGAGACCGGCACCAGCGCCAGGAACCCGTGCCGCCGATCGAGCTCCGCGAGATACGGCAACAGCCGCTCGCGCGGTTTCACCTTGTCGACCTTGTTCACGGCAACCAGTACCGGGCGGCCCGCGCGAGCGATGCGCTGCAGCACCAGCTCGTCCTCCTCGTTCCAGACGAGCGCCTCCACGACGAACACGACCAGGTCCGCGTCCTCGAGAGCTGCTGCCGCCGTGCGGTTCATCGCCTTGTTGAGCGCGCGCTTCGCCTGGCTGTGGAGTCCCGGCGTATCGACGAACGCGATCTGCGCATTCGGCAGCTGCAGCAGTCCGACGATCCGGTGTCGCGTCGTCTGCGGGCGGGGCGTGACGATGCTCACCTTCTGTCCGACCAGCGCGTTGAGCAGAGTCGACTTGCCGACGTTCGGGCGCCCGACGAGCGCCGCGAAGCCGCAGCGAAATTCAGCGGAAGTCTCAGTCACGTTCCAAGGCCTGTGTCACCGTCCAGATCCGACAGTATGCGCTCGGCGGCCTCCTGCTCGGCACGCCGGCGGCTCGATCCGCGGCCCTCGCCCGCAAGCCGCAGCGCCGGTACCTCGCAGGTCACGTGGAAAGTCTGCTCGTGGGCTTCCCCCTCGATGCGCTCCACCCGGTACTGGGGCAGCGGCAGCCCCCGGGACTGCAGGTATTCCTGGAGTCGCGTCTTGGCATCCTTGAGCTCATGCGGGGCCGGAAGTGCCGCAATCCGCGGCTCGAACAACCGCTCGATGAGGCTATTGGCGGCGGCGAAACCGCCGTCGAGGTACACCGCCCCGCAAACCGCCTCGAAGGCGTCCGCGAGGATGGACTGCCGGCGGAAGCCGCCTGACTTGAGCTCTCCCGAGCCGAGCTGCAGCGCCTCGCCCAGCTTTAGGGAGGCGGCGATCTGCGCCAGCGGCTCGCCGCTGACGACTCGCGCCCGTAGCCGGCTCAGATCCCCTTCGCTGGCGTCCGGGAACGCCGCGTAGAGGTGATGCGCCACGACGAGGTTGAGCACCGCGTCACCGAGGAACTCCAGCCGCTCGTTATTGGGCCCCGGGGCGCTGCGGTGCGTGAGCGCCGTGCGAAAGAGCGTCAGATCATGCGGCTCGTACCCAAGCTCGGCACGCAGCCAGGCGAGCGGCCAGTCGAGCCTATCCACCGCCGCCCACGGTGACGGTCTTGTCGAACGCCACCTGCAGGGTGATGTGCAAAAAGAGCGGCGCCTGGTCGTAGTACGCGGCCTCGACCTGCCAGCCCTCGCCGTCGCGGGTGATATGGATGTCGTTGATCGTGGGGTAGTTCACCTCATCGATCTCGAAGTGCTTGGAAATGCTCTCGCGGATGGCCTCGGGCGTCGCCTGGCCGTCCCGAAACTGGTCCGTGAGCGTGCTCAGGGAGCGCGCGACATTCATGTAATTCAGGTAGACCGGAGTCAGCCGGACACCGGCATAAACGACGATGGCGAACGGGACGAGCAGCACCAGCCACCCGATCGCCGTCACGCCGCGCTGACGCGTTAGCATAGGAACCCCCGCTACTCGATTTTCTTGCCGATCCGGCTCCAGATGGGGCCGCCGGAGCGCTGCGGGTCCCAATCGAACCAGATATAGGTGGCCTTGCCGACCAGATTCGCATCGGGGACGAAGCCCCAGACGCGTCCATCGTCGCTGTTGTCGCGATTGTCGCCCATCATCAGGTACTCCCCGGGCGGTATGACCTCGTCGACCGACGGCGCCGCCGGAAGAGCCTCCGCGCCGGGGGGCGGCGTGCCGCCGCAGACATAACCGCGCGCATCGCTGCGCTTGCAGCCCGGCAGCGGATAAGGAGTGACCTGCAGCGGCACGGGACAGAGCAGCGCCTGATGAGTATGTGTCCCCAGGTGCTCCACGGCGAGCTGCATGTCGATGTAGCAGCCGTCGCTGTAGGTGTCCGTGACTTTGAACGGAATCACCTTGCCATTGATGATGAGCCGGTCGTCGCGCACCGTCACATGATCGCCCGGGAGGCCCACCACGCGCTTGATGTAGTTCTCAGAAGGGTCCAGCGGGTAGCGAAAAACCACCACGTCACCCCTCCGGGGGCTGCCGGTGTCCAGGATCTTGGTGTTGGCGACCGGCAGCCGCAGGCCGTAGGAGAACTTGCTGACCACGATGAAATCGCCGTCGAGCAGCGTCGGCATCATGGAATCGGAGGGGATGCGGAACGGCTCGAACACGAAGGCGCGCAGCAGCAGGACCGCCAGGGCCACGGGAAAGAAGCTGCGCGCGTAATCCACCGTGCCGGGCTCCGGAATGGCCGCCGGGTCCTTGCCCGCCGCCTTCGCCGCCCGCCACCGGCCGCGGCGCAGGGCCCAGGCGTCCACCGCCCAGATGAAGCCCGTCACCGCGCAGATCGCCACCAGCACGGAGCTGAAATCGAGCTGCTCGGAGACCAGCAGCAGCACCACCGCCGCGCCGATGAGGACGGGCAGCGAGAGGTAGGCGAACGACATCGCGCCCGAATCGGGGACCGGTTTCGGGGCCTCGGCGATCTGCCGCCGCGGCCGCAGGAACCAGTCATCGAGGATGCAGAGGAGCCCGACCGGCAAGGCGAGCCAGGCGAGGACACGAATGACCTGCATTAAAAGGGGAGGCATCGCGCCGGCGCCTACTCGCGGCCGACCTTCAGGACGGCGAGGAACGCCTCCTGGGGAATCTCGACCCGACCCAGCTGTTTCATACGCTTCTTGCCTTCTTTCTGCTTCTCTAGGAGCTTGCGCTTGCGGCTGACGTCGCCGCCGTAACATTTGGCCAGCACGTTCTTGCGCAGCGCCTTGACCGTCGCGCGCGCGATGACGGCGCTGCCGATCGCGGCCTGCACGGCCACCTCGAACATCTGCCGCGGGATGAGCTCCTGCATCTTGTCGACGAGCTCGCGTCCCCGCTGATAGGCGCTCTCGCGGTGCACGATGATCGAGAGCGCATCCACCCGCTCGCCGTTGATCAGCATGTCGAGCTTCACGAGCGGCGCCACCTGGAAGTGCGAGAACTCGTAGTCGAAGGAGGCGTAGCCGCGGCTGACCGATTTCAGGCGGTCGAAGAAGTCGAGCACCACTTCCGCGAGCGGCAGCTCGTACTGCAGCGAGACCTGGCTGCCCAGATACAGCATCTTCTTCTGCGTGCCGCGCTTGTCGTTGCAGAGCTTCAGCACCGCCCCGACGTGGTCGGGCGGCACCAGGATGTTGGCGACGATGATGGGCTCGCGGATCTCCTCGATCTCGTTCGCGGGCGGCAGCTTGGCCGGATTGTCCACGGACTCCACCGCGCCGTCGGTGCGCGCCACCTCGTAGACGACGGTCGGGGCGCTCGTCACCAGATCGAGCTGATACTCGCGCTCCAGGCGCTCCTGCACGATGTCCATGTGAAGGAGGCCCAGGAACCCGCAGCGGAAGCCGAACCCGAGGGCGCCGGAGACCTCCGGCTCGTAATGGAGCGCCGAGTCGTTGAGCTTCAATTTCGCGAGCGCATCGCGAAAGCTCTCGTAGTCCTCCGAGTTGACGGGGAAGAGTCCGGCGAACACCCGCGGCTTGATCTGCCGGAAGCCCGGGAGCGGCTCGGTCGCCGCCCGGCTCTCGAGCGTGATGGTGTCGCCCACCGGCGCGCCGTCGATCTCCTTGATCCCGGCGACGATGAAGCCGACATCACCCGCCGAAAGCTCCGTCTCCACCACCGGCTTCGGCGTGAAGCGGCCGAGGCGGTCGACGGTGTGGCTGCGGCCGGTCGAGACGACACGGATCTTCTCGCCCGTCTTCACGCTGCCGTTGACGACGCGCACCAGCGACACCACGCCGACATAGTTGTCGAACCAGGAGTCGATGATGAGCGCCTGCAGCGGCGCCTGGCCGTCGCCCTTCGGCGCCGGGATGCGGCGGATCAGCGCCTCGAGCAGCTCCGGCACGCCCTCGCCGGTCTTGGCGCTCACCCGCACGGCATCGTCGGCCTCGATGCCGATGATCTCCTCGATCTCACGCACCACGCGCACCGGATCGGCGGACGGCAGGTCGATCTTGTTGATGACCGGCAGGACCTCGAGCCCCTGCTCGATCGCCGTGTAGCAGTTGGCGACGCTCTGCGCCTCCACCCCCTGCGAGGCGTCGACCACGAGGAGCGCCCCGTCGCAGGCCGCGAGCGAGCGCGACACCTCGTAGGAGAAGTCCACGTGCCCCGGCGTGTCGATCATGTTGAGCTGATAGCGCTCGCCGTCGCGCGCCTGATAGTGGAGCGTGACGCTCTGCGCCTTGATGGTGATGCCGCGCTCGCGCTCGAGGTCCATCGAGTCGAGCACCTGCGCCTGCATCTCGCGCTCGGCGAGCCCGCCGCAGATCTGGATGAAGCGGTCGGCCAGGGTCGACTTGCCGTGGTCGACGTGGGCGATGATGGAGAAATTACGTATGAGCCGCATGAATCGGATCTGTCGCGTTGCTGCCGCGCCAGGTGATCAGCGGCCGTCGCAATTATAGCAGTCAGGCCTGCCGCAGCAGACGCTTCAGCTCCCCGGGGTCGAGCCGATGGCGGCAGACCACCGTGCCGTCGAGGAGCAGCACCGGCACCTCGAGCCCGTGCCGGCGTTTCAGGGCCGGATCGGCGTCCACGTCCACCACCTCGATCGGCGGCAGCGGCATGGCCCGCCCGAGCGCCTCCAGCTCCGCGAGCATCTGCTCGCACAGGTGGCAGTCACGGCGATGGATGACGGTGAGAACGGCCGGCCTTTCAGCGCGGGGGCCCGTGGGCGAAAGTGCCGGTCGGGAGCTCTCCGAGCGGGACGGGCGGCGGCGGCGCGGACACCTTCTCCGCCTTCACCGAGTCTGCGATGAAACGCACGGTCGCAGGGGGCACCTCCCCGAGCGCGGTGACCTTGTGGCCATCGACCACGGTCGAGAAGGCGTACGAGGAGCCGACATGCGCCGACTCCGTGACGGGCACCCGACCTTGGATCGTCTCGACGTGTGCCTCGACGAACACGGAGACGGACGCCAACCCGTCCGTGAATACGAGATGATCGACGGGACCCGGTCTACCCGGCATGGTCTGCGCCGCGCGCAGGGCGATGTGAAATCCCGGCGGCAGATGCTCCGCATTCCATACCGTGCCGCTCGGGGTCACCGTCTCCTCGAGCGGCGCGGAGTCGTTGCGCAGCCACTGGAAGCCGGTGGTGGAAAGATGCGGCAGGAAGGCGGAGTCCGGGATGCGCTGGCGGATCTCGAGGCTCGCGAACACGATCTGCTCGATGACCTTTCCCTGGGCGTCGCACAGCTGCGTCTTCAAGGGCATCGCCGTCGAATCGTCGATCCAGAGCCGATAGCCGTAGCGGTACTGGTCCCGCGGCATCACGGTGATCAGGTGCGTGCTGCGCCGGTTGAAGCGCATGCGGGCGACTTCCTTGATGTCGTAGAAGCGCGCCGTCCGAGGGCCGATGGCGGGGAAGCCGCCCAGGAGCGAGACTTTGGCCGGCGTGCGCTCCACCAGCACGATGCGCTTGTCGGGAAGGTAACAGGTGAGCTGCGAGCCGGTCCGGATGAACTCCCGGCCCGAGCCGTCGAGAGACTCGAGCCGCTCCGAGACGGTGCCGTCCTGCACGCGGTGGATGATGCGCAGCATCTCCACCTTGCCGTCCTCCCAGTGGGCGAAGGTGCCATCGTAGTTGAGTGTGGTGAGCGCGTGGTTCATGCGCTCGAGCCACTTCGCCGGCTCATCGGCACTCGCCACACTGGCCAGCGCCAGCGCGAGCGCCAGCCAGCCGACACGCTCGCTACTTCGGATTCTGGATCGCATTGCCTTGCACGCCTGGAGCTGGCTGATCCGACCGGATAGGCGTGCTGGAGGTTCCCGGCTCGCTCACCATCAGCGCCGAGAGGAGATTGCCGCGGGTCACGGGCCAGGAGAAGGCGCTGTGGGCCACCACGTAGTCGGCCAGCTCCGTGGCGGGGACGACCATCATGGGCTGCTGCTCCACCGGCGGGACGACGAAGCTGTCAGGCGCCACGGCGCCGGCGGTGCGAAGTGCCGACGCGGTGGAAGTCGCCGTGGTGGCGACCAAGGTGGGCACCACGATCTGCGAGCCGTCAGGCAGGGCCTGCGAGCGCAGCCAGAGAATGGAGGCGGCCGCCACACCGGCCGCGAGCCCGGCGCCCGCGAGCGGCTGCCACCAGCGCGACGGAGCTGCCCGGCCGGACCCCTGGGCATCGCCCGGCAGTGCCGGCTCGCGCGAGAGGGCCGCGCTCACCCGCCCGGCGACCGTGCCGTCGAGCATGACGCCGCGCTCCGCGCGGATCACGGCGCCCATGACGGCGTATCGGCCCCACCGGGCCTTGAGGTCCGTATCGCGGGACAGGCGACGGGCGAGCAGCTCGCACTCCGCGGCGGGCAGCTCGTTGTCGAACATGGCGGAAAGCTGGCTGTCGAGCTCCTCGTTCATCCCAACTCCTCCGCGCGGCCGAGGCCGCCTTCGAAGACTTCACGCAGGCGGCGGTCGATCGCCTCGCGCGCCCGGAAGATGCGCGAACGCACCGTGCCGACCGGACACGACATGGCCTCGGCGATCTCCTCGTAGGAGAGGCCCTCCAGCTCGCGCAGGACGATGGCAGTGCGCAGGTCCTCCGGCAGGGCGTCGATCGCGGCATTGACGGTGGAGCGGATCTCGTCCGTCAGCACCAGCCCCTCGGGGGTCTCGGAATCCTTCATTCGGCCTTGCATGTCGTAGGACTCGTCGCTATCGGTGATTCGGTCGACGTTGTAATCGATGGGGCTGCGGTCGCGCGAGACCACGGCGTTCTTCGCGGTATTGATCGCAATCCGATAGAGCCAGGTATAGAACGCGCTGTCGCCGCGGAACTGCGGCAGCGCGCGGTAGGCCTTGATGAAGGCCTCCTGGGCAATATCCTCGGCTTCGGCCGGGTTGCGGACATAACGCATGACCAGCTTGACGAGTTTGTGCTGGTACTTCAGCACCAGCGCGTCGAATGCCCCTTTGTCGCCGCGCTGCACGCGGCGGACCAGGCTGAGATCACTTACGTCGGCGCTCATTCGCGCCCCTTCCTC
>JASHVV010000306.1 GCA_030044385.1 Gammaproteobacteria bacterium | reverse complement strand
CCGCCGTGCGTCTCGGCCATCACCTTCGTCAAGGCCGCCGTCAGCGTCGTCTTCCCGTGGTCCACGTGCCCGATCGTCCCCACGTTTACATGGGGCTTGGTGCGCTCGAATTTCTCTTTGGACATGGAATATTCCTCAAAAATGCCCCATCACTTCAATCTGGAGCCCACGAGCGGGATTGAACCGCTGACCTCGTCCTTACCAAGGACGTGCTCTACCAACTGAGCTACGTGGGCTCGGCTCGAGGGAGCCTGGAGCGGGTAGTGGGAATCGAACCCACGTCATCAGCTTGGAAGGCTGAGGTTCTACCATTGAACTACACCCGCTGATGTCGCCGTGCCACCGGCTCACCCCGGCGCGGTCCCGGACCCACCCCCGCCCACAAGTCTCGGACTGGTGGAGGGGGTAGGATTCGAACCTACGAAGGCGTAAGCCGGCAGATTTACAGTCTGCTCCCGTTGACCGCTTGGGTACCCCTCCGCGAAAACGAGCCGCGTATTGTGATTTCGGCTCGGCCGAGTGTCAATGCGGCTGGCGCGTAATTTGCTGCCTCCTTACTGGCTCTCGTACTGGCTCTCTGGCTTGGCGGCAGCGACCAGGCGGGCGATCGGGGGCTCGTCGAGGAGGCGCCAATGGCCGGGGCGAAGGTCGCGCGGCAGCTCGATCGGCCCGTAACGGATGCGCAGCAGCCGGCTGACCTCGTAGCCGACCGCTTCCCACACGCGGCGAACCTCCCGGTTGCGGCCCTCGTGGAGCACTACCCGGTAGGACGCATTGCGGGCCGCGGCCTCGTCCGCCGGCAAGGGCTCGTCGCTGATGCGGTCGAAGGCGGCAGGTCCATCGCCCAGGGGGACGCCGCGCAGCAGCTTGCGGAGAGTATCGCCCTCCGGCCGGCCCCGCACCCGCACCAGGTACTCGCGCTCGATGCTGCTCGAGGGATGCATCAGGCGATGCGCGAGCTCCCCGTCGGTGGTGAAGAGGAGGAGACCCGACGTGTTGACGTCCAGCCGGCCCACGACGATCCAGCGGCCGTGCTTCGGCGGCGGCAACCGATCGAAGACCGTTGGCCGGTGCTGAGGATCGTGCCGCGTCGTCACCTCGCCGACGGGCTTGTGATAGAGGAGAACCTGCCGCGCGCCGGGCTGCGGCGGGCCGAGGTCCAGCCTGCGCCCGTCGAGGCGGATCTCATCGCCGGCGCCCGCCCGGTCGCCGAGCCTGGCCACCTGTCCGGACACGGTGAGGCGGCCTTCCCGGATCCACTCCTCCACTTGGCGGCGGGAGCCGATGCCTGCCGTCGCCAGCAGCTTCTGCAGCCTGACGGTCATGATTGTCATGGTTGGAGAATGGCGCCGGGCTGCTGCATACTGGCCGCTGCAAGTTTAGCGGGTCCGAACCGCAGGTCATAACCCGAGAATCTCTAGAGATAGCCCTCCGTTGCTTGTGGCGACCCTGGCACCAAGGGTAGAAGATCCGCCAGCGATGTCGACCATGAAGCACAAACCCGTAACCCAGGCACAGGGAAGTGGCCCGCCGCCGCAGGTGGCGGAGTCGCGAGCAAAAACCACGCTTAGCCGCTTCGGCGCTGCTCGGGACGGCGCTGGGCCGGGCAGGAGCCCGGATCCAGCGCTTGACAATCGCGAGCCGGACGCGCGCCGTTACGCGCGGCTGTCCGACCCCTTCCCAATGTGGCGCGGGGGCGTGCTGCATGGCGCGCAGGTGGCCTATGAGACCTGGGGTGAGCTCAACGCCGCCCGCGACAATGCGGTGCTGCTCTTCACGGGCCTCTCCCCCTCCGCGCACGCCGCCTCGTCGCCGGAAGATCCGCGCGAGGGCTGGTGGCAGCGCATGGTGGGACCGGGACTCGCGATCGACACCGACCGGTTCTTCGTCGTGTGCGTCAACTCCCTCGGCAGTTGCTTCGGATCGACGGGTCCCGCCTCGGCCGACCCGGCGACCGGGCGGCCGTATCGGTTGAGCTTCCCGGATCTGGCGGTCGAGGATATTGCGCGCGCGGGCCATGAGGCGGCGCGCTCGCTCGGCATCGAGCGGGCCGATACGGTCATCGGTCCCTCTCTCGGCGGCATGGTGGTGTTGGCTCACGCCGCGCTCTTCCCGGGGGCGGCACGCCGGCTGATCAGCATTTCCGGCACGATCGCCGCCTCGCCGTTCGCCATTGCGTTGCGCTCCATCCAGCGGGAGGCGATCACCAGCGATCCGGACTGGCGGCACGGCCACTACACGGCCGACCGGCCGCCGGCCAGCGGAATGGGCCTGGCGCGCAAGCTCGGCACGGTCACCTATCGCTCCGCCGCGGAGTGGCAGCAGCGCTTCGACCGCCATCCGGTCAGGCCCGACCTGCGCAGCAACGAGCCCTTCGCGGCGGAATTCTCGGTCCAGGGATATCTCGAGTCCCAGGCGCGGCGCTGGGTGAATGCCTTCGACGCCAACTGCTATCTGTACCTGTCGCGGGCGATGGATCGCTTCGACCTCACGGCTCACGGGGACCCCGCGGCCGTGCTGGGGAAGGCCGGGCTGGAACAGGCGCTGGTCATCGGCGTGGAATCCGACCTGCTCTTTTCCATAACGGAGCAGCAGGCCGTGGCGCAGGCCCTGCAGGCAGGCGGCGCCGCCACCCGGTTCTCGCCCCTGCAATGCATCGAGGGACACGACTCCTTCCTCCTCGATATCGAGCGTTTCGGACGCGAGCTCCGGTCTTTTCTGGTCTAGCCCGAAAGCAAGCCGCAAAGCGGCCCAGGGCCGCTCCCTGGGCCGCGGGATGAATCCCTGCAAGTGGGCTGGCCGAGCAAATCGCCGGGAGCGATTTGCTCCAGGACATTAAGTTGAGTGCCTGTTCCGGGGGGTGCGGATCGAGGCATAATGGTTGCGGTCGCGACCTAGAAAAGCGAGAACCCGCGAGGGCCCATTCGAATGGAACGCCGCCTGCACACTCGGCACCGAGCCCGGACGACGGTCTACATCACCGTTCCCGGCGGTTGCCGCAAGCTTTGCAAGGCGGTGAACCTGAGCGCCACCGGCGTCTTCATCGAGACCACGAATCTCGGCCTGCGCAAGGGCCAGACCGTCGTGCTCTCGTTCGCGATCAATCTCGGCGCGATCACCAAGCTCCACCGGCGCACTGCCGTGGTGGCGCATGTCTCGCGCGGCGGCACCGGCCTGATGATGGAAACCTACGCCGCCGCCGCCCGCGCAAACTGACGCGCCCCTCTCTTGAAACACCGGCGTCCTTGCGTCCAACATAGCCGGTGGACGAGCTCGAATCACTCACCTACACCATCGCCCACGATCTGCGCGCGCCGCTGCGCACCATCGACGGGTTTGCCCGCGCGCTGAGCGAGGACTGCGGCGAGCGGCTGGACGAGGACGGCCGCCGCTACCTGCAGCACGTGCTCGATGCCGCGCACCGCATGTCGGCCATGCTCGAGGGACTGCTGAGTCTCGCGCGCCTGAGCCGGGCGGAGTTTCATCCGGTGACGCTGCAGCTGGCGGCGATCGCACGCCCCGTTCTCGACCGGCTCCGGGCGGCCGACCCGGCACGCGCGGTCGAAGTCTCGATCCCTGACGGCCTCACCGCCACGGGCGATCCGACGCTACTGGCGGCGGCGCTCGAGGCGCTGCTGCAAAACGCCTGGAAATTCACCCGCGGCCGCGAGCCGGCGCGGATCGAGCTCGGCGTACAGCCGGCCATCCCGCCCATCTACTTCGTGCGCGACAACGGGATCGGCTTCGACATGCGTCATGCCGGCAAGCTCTTCGCGCCGTTTCAGCGCCTGTGCTCGCCGCAGGAATTCGAGGGCGCGGGTATCGGACTCGCGGCTGCGCAGCGCGTCGTCCACCGCCACGGCGGCCGCATCTGGGCGGAGGCCGGGCCGGATCGCGGCGCGACCTTCTACTTCACGCTGGCCGGCTGACGGTCAGGCTCTTCGACATCGGCACGAACTCGATCGAGAGGCCGGGTGCCAGCGGATAGTCGACCTTCTCGCCCGGGACGTAGCCGCGGGCGGCGTAGAGCCTCACTCCCGGCAGCGTGGCCATCATCTCCGCGCGCCGAAAGCCGTGGCGGCGCGCCTCCGCCTCGCAACGCTCGAGCAGCGCGCTGCCGATGCCGCGGCGGGCGGCGCTCGGATCGATGAAGAAAGCGCGGATCTTCGCGGCATCCATGTGCGGATCCAGGATGCCCGCATCGCGGTCCGCGCGCGCATCGCCGCCGAAGAGGGTGCGGCGGTAGCTCCAGCCGCCGCAGCCCAGGAGCTGCCCCGCGCTTTCCACGACGTAATAAGTGCCGTCGGCGATGAGCTGCGTGTCGAGCCCGAACGCCCCCTGGAGGGCGCCCTCGATCTGCCGCGGGGAGTAATCCGCGGCGCCGAGCGCCCGGATCGACCTGGCGATCAGCTCCCGGATCTCGGCCGAGTCCACCGCCGTCGCCGTCCGAAGGTGCCACGACATAGATCGGCGCGCCCGGCTCCGCCGGCCGGGCGCGCCTCCCCTCTTTCAGAAGTTGTAGGTCACATCCAGCCCGTAGGTGATCGGCTGATTCACGATGTAGCGGGTAAACTGCGGGATCGCCAGGTTGATCTGCGGCAGCGGATCGAGCAGCACGTTGTTGTTGGTCGCGTTGTCGACGAACAGGGCGGCGGACCAGCTCGCCGTGCGCAGGCCGGCGCGCAGATCCAGCAGGCCATAGCCCTGCAGGTGAATCTCGGTGTCGCTGATGTTGTTGAGATAGACCGTGACGCCGTAAGGCAGGTCGTAGCGCGAGCCGACATAGCTGTAAGTGGCGTTGCCGAAGAACGCCATGTTGTCACTGACGTCATGATGGTAGTTCAGCGACGCCGAGCCTGTGACTTCCGGCGTATCCGGGACGCTGTAGCCCTCGGGTATGCCGTCGATGGGGCTGTTGGACAGGAACTTGCTGTGCGTATAGCCCCAATCCGTGTCGAAATCCCAGCCGTAGCCGAGGTTGGCGCGGAATTCCGCCTCCAGACCGTAGATGTTGGCGTTGCCGCCGTTCACGGTGAAGCCGAAGCCGGCGATGTTGGTCGCGATCTGCGGATCCATCCAGCGCTCGAAATAGGCCGTCAGGTTGACGAGGGCGCGGTGGTCGAAGAGCTCGTTCTTCGTGCCGATCTCGTAGTCCCACACCGAGTCCGAGTCGAACTGCGGCACGCCCTGGGAATTGACGTTGGGGAAATTCGCGAGCGACGTATAGGGGGCGCCTGCGGTGGTCGGCGTCGCGGAAAGCTTCGTCTGCAGGCCGCACTGCAGGATGACGGCCAGGGACGTGAGCTCGCCGCACAGCGTCGGTGTCACCGCAGTCTGGTAGCCGGTGAACGGCTGGTCGGTGCCGCCCAGGCGGAAGCCCTTGGCGATCGTCGTGTACACCATGTGGTCGCTGTTGATATTCCAGGTCAGGTTGAAGCGAGGATTGGTGCCGCTCGCGCTGCTCGAGGCGCTGGTGTCGAAGGCCTCATTGTTGCCCGCTACCGTCGGTCCGGTGGGATTCAACAGGTTGTCGAACCCATAGGGCGTGAAATCGCCCCACTCGGTGTTGTTCTGGGCATACGAGTAGTGATACCAGCGCGCCCCGACGCTGGCCTTGAAGCCGTCCGGGAACTGCCAGGAGAGGTTGCCGAAGAATGCGTTCTGCAGGATCGTCTGCGGCATGTAGTCGACGTAGATGTTGGCTACGGGGCCGGCCTGCGGATTGATGGACCACATGTCCCAATCGGAATTCAGGTCCTGGTAATAGTATCCCGCCAGCCACTGCAGCGGTCCGTCGCCGGTGGAGGCGAGGCGGAACTCTTCGCTCAGCTGCCGGGTGTAATCGCGCTCCTCGACTCCGGGGCCGTACGGACCGGGGCCGGTCGGGCCGAGGCCGCCGGCAGAGGCGTCGTATGGCGGAGCCGGCGTGCTGGGATCGGCCGGGGGGCCGAGCGCGGTCGAGCTCGAGTTCTCCTCGGTGCCGTCCTGCGAGATCAGGGAGTGATTCGACCACAAGCCGGTGATGGAAGTCAGGGCGATATCCGGCGTGAGGGCGTATTCCACCTTCAGGCTGCCCAGCGTGAAGCGATCCCATTGCGGCTCGTCGGTCTGATAGATCTC